>JAYTGR010000595.1:0-26709 GCA_043733205.1 Chthonomonadaceae bacterium | reverse complement strand
TTCTCAACCACGATTTGAACGTGACGTTCGACCTCCCACGGAAAGATGCGACCCTGACCGATACCATCCAGGTGGAGCGTACGGCGGATCGTGCTCCTGCGTTTGGCCTCTTACGAATATCCCACGATTTCCACATCCATGCGATGACCCTCGGAGATGCCGCTGGCAAGACGCCTGTGGCGTTCCGGCAGGCGGGCGGCGTCCTCGCGTTCGCCCCTCCCGCCGAGCGGAAGTTCGCGCTGACGCTGCGCTACACCGGTCATCTCGACAACCGGTTAAGCGACTATATTCGGACAAACGAGGCGGTTCTCTGTTCGTACTGGTATCCTCACATCGGTCGCCTGCCTGCCCAGACTACCGTAACGGTGACGACTCCACCCGAATGGAAAGCGATCGCGCAAGGCGAAGTCATCCATCAAGTCCGCAATCCGGACGGCAGCGCTGCCGTCACCTTCCGTAACGAGGTGCCGAACTGTTTTTATACCCTGGATGTCGGACTCTACACGATCACCACGCGCCGGGTGAAGGAGCGGAACCTTTCGGTCTACCAGCTGAAGCCGAATCCGGCATTGGCGCAGGCCTGTCTCGACAAACTTGCCGCCGCGATGGACTACTACGAGCGCAGTTTCGCTCCATACCCGTTCACGCGGTATGCAGTCGTAGAGACTCAGGGTGCGTTTTCCGGGGCGCTCGAAGCCTACTCGTTCTCCACTTACGGACCCAATACGCTCCCGGATCTGATCCCGCACGAGTTGTCCCACACCTGGTGGGGAGGCATAACTCCCTGCACCTACACCCACTCGATGTGGGACGAAGCCTTCGCCGAATACTCCGACGATCTGTTCACGCGTTCCCGACAGACGACGTTTCCCAATCCCGCGCGGATCTCTCCTGCGGCGGGCAGACTCCTGGCAGAACGCCGCAAGAAAGCCGAAGCCTATGCGGCGATACCGGTTGCGCAGGCGTTCGATACCGAGGACGATCGTCATATTGCCGCCGGATACGAGAAGGGACATGAGGTGCTGCGAATGCTCGAAACGCAGCTCGGTCAGCCTGTTATGCTGCGCTGTATGCGGCTGTTCTTCACGGATCATCCGAAGGGGGAAGCCGCCGAATGGCCGGAGTTCGAGGCCGCCGTTCAGAAAGCGACCGGCAGGGACTATCGCTGGTTTTTCGCCGAGTGGCTGGAGCGTACCGGCGTGCCGACACTCGCGCTGGACCACACAACGTTTCATAAGGATGCCGATGGCTATGTCGTCGAGACCGATGTGGTTCAGGACGGAAATCCCTACCGCCTCGCACTCCCGGTGCAGCTGGAAACAGCTGGCGGTCCGCCTCTGCAGGTTACCAAGGAGATCGATGGCGCGACGACCCATTTGGTTTTCCATGTCGGGGCTGCACCGACGCGCCTGCGCCTCGATCCACGTGGGGACGTA
Source organism: Chthonomonadaceae bacterium (assembly GCA_043733205.1). Classification (GTDB taxonomy): domain Bacteria; phylum Armatimonadota; class Chthonomonadetes; order Chthonomonadales; family Chthonomonadaceae; genus JANXLO01. The sequence continues at coordinate 25,273 of JAYTGR010000595.1, read as the reverse complement.
CCGTTCGCGCCTCCGGTCGGAAGCCCTGCCTCCGCCGATCCGACTCTGTTTGTGTTCAAACCTTGAGTGTCACGCTTCGCAGGTGTTTTCGTTCTCTAAACGCGTATCCACGAGATACGATCAAGACGCGAAATGCGCATAGATGTGATGATAAAGGACAGAACGACCATGAAAAATATTACTCGTATGACGATGACCCTCGGCCTCGCTGCTGTACTGGGCGGACTGGTCAGCCTCGTTCCTGCGCAGGCGCAGGACTCCCATATCCGCCACGATGTGGCAGACATTCAGCACGACCAGCGCAGGATCGACGATCTGTACAATCAGCGCCGCCGACAGGAAGATCGGCACGACTGGAGGGGCATCGAGCGCACCGACCGTGCCATCGACGATCTGCAAAGACATATCGATCGTGACCGCCACGATGTAAGAATCGATGTCCACCGCGTCAATGAAGACCGGTACCGCAGCGACAGCTATCGTCGCGACCAGGACAGAAATCGTTATCGCGATGACAGCTATCGTCAAAACCAGGATAGAAACCGATCTTACGACGACAACGGCGACTCTCACTATCGGCATAGCGAGAGATAGGAGCCCTCCCTCGAAAACTGCAGCGGGGCCGAAACTCTGCGGAGTTTCGGCCCCGTTTGCCATACGTCAGGGTAAACTAAAGGTAACGTCCGTGTTTGAAGGCGAGAATTTGCGTCTCGTCGTGCGATGGGAGCTCGATTTTGCAGCAAGCCGATGCCAGAGCCGCCTCGAAAGCGGTCCTGCGATTACCGGAATTTCGTTACCTGCTCTGTGCCAGCGGCCTCTCCACTCTCGGCGGACGGGCGCTGGCAGTCGTAATCGGATATCAGGTCTATCGAATCACCAAAAGCCCGCTCGCACTGGGCTGGCTCGGTTTCTTCGAGGCCGTCCCAGCGATCTCACTGGCCCTGTTTGGGGGCCATGTCGCGGACCGCGCCGACCGGCGGCGCATCATCCTGATCACGCAGTCGGTCTCGCTGCTCTGCGTGCTGGGGTTCGCTTTTCTCTCTACGCAGCGTCATTCGACTATACTCTATGGCCTCTATCTGATCGTCTTCCTGGCCGGAATCGCCAGCGGGTTCGCGAACCCGGCATCTACGGCATTCGAAGCGCAGGTGATCCCACGTGAGATCTATATCTATGCGTTCGGCTGGTCTTCGAGCGTATGGCAGGGGTGCGCCATCGTCGGGCCAGCCCTCGGGGGGATCGCCTACGATCTGATTGGAGTGCGGAACACCTATCTGCTCATCGCAGGGCTGTATGGGCTGTCGCTGTTCTGTATCTCCCGCATCGCGCCGAAACCGGTCCCTGTGCCGGATGCCGGTGAATCGATCTGGCAGAGCATCGCGGTCGGTGTGCGGTATGTTCTGCACAATCAGGTTATTGTGGGCTCGATGGCTCTCGATCTGTTCGCGGTGCTGTTCGGCGGAGCGATCGCCCTGCTGCCCATCTTCGCCTCCGATATTTTGAAAGTCGGTGCGAAGGGGCTGGGCTTTCTGAATGCTGCGCCTTCGGTGGGAGCGCTCCTGGTCGCTCTCTGGTCCACCCACCGTCCGCCGATACGGCATGCGGGCCGCAATCTGCTGTTCAGTGTGGCCGGATTTGGCTTCGCGATCATCGCCTTCGCGGTCTCACGCAGTTTCGTGCTCTCGCTCTGCATGCTGTTTATGGCCGGGGTGTTCGACGGCGTGAGCGTCGTCGTACGTAAGTCGGTGCTGCGCCTGATGTCACCGGAAAATATGCGGGGGCGGATCGCCTCGGTCAGCTGGATCTTCATCGGCGCGTCCAACGAGATCGGGGCCTTTGAAAGCGGCATTGCCGCCAATCTGCTCGGCACCGTGCGTTCGGTGTGGGTCGGCGGCGTTGTTACGCTTCTTGTCGTGGCGGTAACGGCGATAGTCGCACCCAAACTCCGCACCCTGAACCTGGAAACCCACGAAACGCCTTCGTAGCAGAGAGAAGTACACTATGGTCATTTTGTCCAAACCGTTTGTCCTATCCTGCCTGCTGGCCCTTGTGCCGATTGCAGCAGCTGCAGGGCAGACGCAGACCGCATCCGACATGCCCCTGTTGCACTATACGACTACCTGGATCGGCAACACCTTTGGAGGAACGAAAGCGCCTGGGCTGCGCAATCGTAAGCATGTGCAGCTGGATGTGCGCGCCATGTATGTCACTTCCAACGGCACCTGTTATACGGCGACCAACTGGGATGAGGACGGTTCGGAGATCGGTATCTATCGGGACGGCGAGGTTCTTGGCAGCGCGGGACACACGCATGGCTGGGGCTATAATGGCGGCGCAGCCGTCACGGCAAGCAAAGACTACCTGTTTTTCGCGCAGACCGTCGGAAACGAAGGCGGGGGCTTGAAAGGGACGGACACCTGGCCCGCGAAGGGCCGTGTCTGGTACGGGGTATCGCGGCGGCGGCGTGACGGCTCGGCGGCTCCCTTTGCAGGAGGCAAGGGAGGCGACGGCGATACGATGCGCGGAGTCTACCTGCCGATCAACGATTCGGCGGAAGGCACGAATGCCGAGATAACTGGGCTGGTCACCGACACGCAGAATCATCTGTTCGTCAGCGATCCGGCCAATGCGCAGGTCAGGGTCTACGATGCCGAGAAGATGGCGCTGATGCACTCCTGGCGGGTCGAACGGCCCGGCGCACTTACCATCAACGGCAAAGGGGAACTCTGGGTGGTGCAGGCAGGAGCGGCGAATCAAAACGCCCATGTGCTGCACCTGAGCGTGGCGGGCAGATCGATGCCGGATGGTTTCGAACTGCCCAAAGACGTCAAACCGGGCGGAATCTGCGCAGACGCGGCGGGGCACCTATTTCTCACCGACCGGGGGGCGGCGCAGCAGATCCTCGTCTACGACACACACAATGTGCCTCCGCTCCAGACCCGAACGATTGGAGTTCGGGGCGGCATCTTTGCCGGGAAGGGCACCGAGATAGGGCGTGACGGGCCGCTGCGCTTCAACGATCCCGTGGGCGTGGGAGTGGATGGGACCGGCAATATTTATGTCTGCTCCAGTGGCTCCGTCGCTGGCGGCGGAACGATCCTGGAGAGTTATGACGAAGACATCAAACGGCTCTGGCGGCTGGAGGGGCTGGCGTTTATCGACACCGCCGATGCCGATCCTGCGGGCGATGGCATCAATGTCTACACCAAAGACAAGCACTTCGTGATGGACTTCAGCAAGACGAAAGGCCAGGAGGCCGCCTATCGCGGCTATACGGCCAACCGGTTCAAGTATCCCGACGATCCGCGCCTGCGCTCTGGAGACTGCGGTGTGTTCTTCCGCCGCATTCAGGGCCGGCCGTTTCTGTTTGTCACCGACATGTACTCCGGCGGACTGCGCCTGTTTCGCTTTAAGCCCGACAGCGACGGCGAGTGCGCGATCCCGTCCGGGTATTTTGCCAGGGAGCATGTAAAGCCCGATCCGGCGGTTTCCAAACAGCCCTGGCCGGTCAATCAGCCGGAAAAGGGCGAATGGATCTGGCGCGATAACAACGGCAACGGCGCGCTCGATGCCGACGAATTCGACAGCAGACCGACGAACGCCCCTGGCCTCTGGGGATGGTGCGTCGACAGTCAGGGCAGCGTCTGGCAGGCCACCGAACACGACGGCATTCGTAAGTTTGCAGTGCAGGGACTGGACAGGTTCGGCAATCCGATCTACTCCTATGCCACGATGCAGAACCTCCCGACGCCTGCTCTGTTTACGGAACTGTGCCGCCTCGAATACGTCCCGGAGACAGATACGATGTTTCTCTCCGGCTACACCAAGGACCATCCTCATACGGGCGGGGAGTGGGGGATCGTCGGGACCGAGATCGTCCGCTGCGAGAACTGGAACCAGGGCAGTCGCAGCCCCGCAGCCCGCGTCGTTCTGCCCTACGATGGACTAAAGGACGCGAAAAAGTTCATCAAGGCGTTCGCAGTCGCCGGAGACTATCTGTTCGCAGGTGAGAGCCGCGAACCGTGCGCGCTCTATGTCTACAACGCCAAAACCGGTGCGCCTGTCGGCAGACTCCAGCCCGATGCCACCGTCGGCTCCAACAGCGGCTGGCTCGATTTCCCCTACGCCATCCGCGCCTTCAAACGCAGCAACGGCGAATATCTCATCTTTGCTGAAGAAGACCTAGACGCCAAAGTCATCCTTTACCGATGGAAACCGTAACAAACCCAAATGCGCACAGCAAAGCGCTCGCTGAAGGAACTGAGGCAGACACTTATGACTTCGATCAAACTTGGAGTATCGAGCTATTCGTTTTGGCATTTTCGCGGCCCGAAGTTTCCGCTGGAAACGGTCATCGACCGAGCCAGCGCGTGGGGCGTCCAGGGGGTGGAGGTGCTGCACCGGCAGATGGAGAGTGAGGACCGCGCCTATCTGCACCGGCTGAAGCGCCATGCGTTTCTCAGCGGAGTGGACCTGATCTGCCTCTCGATCCATCAGAACTTCGTCTCGCCCGACCCGGAGGTGCGCCAGCAGAACGTGGCGCATACCGTCCGCTGTATCGAACTGGCCCATGAGATGGGGATCCCTTGTATTCGGCTGAACTCCGGACGATGGGGGACGGTGGAGTCCTTCGACCGCCTGATGGAACTGCACGGCGACGAGCCGCCCTTGCCGGGCCACACCGAAGACGCCGCGTTCAGATGGTGCATCGAAGCCACCGAGCAGTGCCTTCAGGCCGCAGAGAAGCATGGCGTGCTGCTCGCACTGGAGAACCACTGGGGCCTGACGCGGGAGCCGGAGGGAGTGCTGCGGATCGTGGACGCGATCGGTTCGCCCTGGCTCAGTGTACTGATGGATACGGGGAACTTCCTGGAGGCGCCCTATGGGAAGCTGGAGCGTTTGGCCGCCCGCGCCGCCTACGTTCATGCCAAGACGTACTACGGAGGCGGGGAGTGGTACACGCTGGACCTCGACTACTGCAAGGTGGCGGCGATCCTGGCAGAGGCCCGATACAGGGGCTATGTTTCGCTGGAATTCGAGGGAAAAGAGGACGCCGAGACAGCGGTCCCGAAGAGCCTCGCCCTGCTTCGCGATGCGTTCGACACCCATTCCGGAGGATCATGACCCGCATCGAACGGCTGGTTCGTGAGCTGGAAGCGCACCCTGTTCTGCTGCTCTGCACGCTGCCAGCGGAGCAGGTTAAAGCATTTTAGCCCAGGAGTGCAGCCGGTGCGCAGTCTCTTCGCGGAGAGGAGGGCCATGTCCGGACAGCAGGAGGCTTGGGGCCAGATCGGCAAGACGGCGGGCGCTGGCTTTGCCCTGTTCCCAGTCGGAGGAGAGGAAACGGATCGGCAGGCTCAATCCGACCTCCCGCCGAATGGGGATGATGTTCATCACCGCATCTCCACTGAACAGGATGCCGTCTCTCTCGCGGTAAAAGGCGATGTGTCCTGGTGTGTGGCCAGGACACGGCACCATGCGCAGAGATCCGCCGGGAGCAGGGATCGTCTCTTCGGCTGTAACTCCCACAAGATCGTGTGCTATCCGCTGAACCGGATAGCGGGCTTCCCCGATGGCGAATGCGAGAGCCGTAAACGGGCGCGTCAGGAGCGCAGCGCCTGTGGGGATATAGGTTCGGCGCGGGGCGCTGAGAAACGGCATTTCGGCCGGATGCAGCTGCACCGTGGCAGACCGCTCTGCGAAGTATGCGGCATTGCCCGCGTGGTCGCAGTGCGCATGGGTGAGCAGCACGGTGCGCACCTGCGCCTCGTCTGCTCCAATCTGCTGGAGTCCTGTCCTTAGTGCATCACGGTCCTTCTGGAGCCCTGTGTCGATCAGCGTGATCTCGCTGTCTCCTCCCTCCCACAAAATCCAGACATTACTCCAGGCCAGTGAAATCTGCCATATACCCTCCTCAATTCGGTAGACCCGCATCGTGCAGCCTCTCTCGAAACGATTCCGGCGCTTAATCCTGCTTCTCCTGGCCGGCGGAACTATCTGGAATGTTCGCCATGTTCTCGCGCTCTAATTTGTCGATCGCGCCTACGGCGGCCTTGCTGGTAGCTGCGCCGACGATACCGCCGATGACAGCTCCAGCGATGGTTCCAACCGGACCTGCCATCGACCCTGCAACGGCTCCTGCAACGGCCCCGCCAATGCCGCCGATTGCCGCGCCCTTTTGAGCGTCGTCGTGTGAATCGTCATCTAAACTTGGATCTTCGCCCGTGCCCTTGGGCATTGTCTCTTCTGCCATGATATTCTCCTCCGAACAGACTGCATGTGCGATGGATGTCCGTACAGTCTGTCTCTCTAATAAGTCAACGGGTTTTGAGGCCGAACTGTTCCACGAAAACACGCTCCCAGAGCGTCAGTTGAAGTGCGCGTCTCGGCGCAGCGCCCTGCGCAGGCGATCGTAGTAGTCCCGAAAGGGGATCTCCGTCGCGCCGAACCGGGCGAGGTGAGGAGTTAGGTACTGGACATCGAGCAGCAGGAAATCGCGGGCTTGCAGCCGTGCGACCAGCGATGCCAGCGCGACCTTCGACGCGTCGGTTTCATAGTGAAACATGCTTTCCGCCATAAAGGCGCTTCCAAGGGCGAGGCCGTATGTCCCACCGACGAGGCGTTCGTTCAGCATCACCTCGACACTGTGCGCTTTGCCCTGACGATGCAGTTCCCCGTAGACCTGGATGAACTCTTCAGTGATCCAGGTGCCTTCCTCCCGGTCTGCACATCCCCGCATGACGCCCTCGAAATCGGTATTGAAGCGCACCTCGAAAATACCCTGACGCAGTGTTTTCTGCAAAGAACGCGAGATATGAAACGCCTCTACAGGGATGATCGTGCGCGGATCGGGGCGATACCATTCTATCTCGTCCGTCCAGTGGTTGTACATAGGAAAGACGCCACGCCGATAGGCGAATTCGACGCCTGCCGGAGTAAAAGAGAGAAACACGTTTCCTCCTCACCAGAGACAGAACTCTGCGGAAGGCGGCTGTGTTCCTGTAGCGGACGACCAGCTGGGTTCCGAACGCCTTGCGGCAAATCTTTGTGCGCAGAGTTCCTGTGTCGGCTTCTTCGGCAGGGGAGCTTGCAGTTCCTTCCTGTCCGCTGTGCGTAAGGTACAATATCGGTGATGACAGTCGGCCTCTTCGGCGGGGAGAGGCTTAGGGAAGAAGGTAGGGACGCGATGGGATTCAGCAGCATCGAGGCGGCTATCGAAGACATACGACAGGGTAAGATCGTCATTGTGGCGGACGATGAAGACCGCGAAAACGAAGGCGACTTCATCATGGCGGCGCAGACCTGTACTCCAGAAGCGATGAACTTCATTATCAAACATGGACGGGGCATCCCCTGTGTGGCGACGACAGCGCAGCGTCTGAACGAGCTGCAGATCCCGATGATGGTCAAAAACAATACGGCGCGTCATGGCACGGCGATGGGCGAAATGGTAGACGCTCTGCACGGCGCGACGACGGGCATCTCCGCCTACGACCGCGCGCTGACTGTCCAGGTCTTCGTCGATCCCGACGCCAAGCCGAATGATCTGGCCCGGCCCGGTCACGTGATTCCGCTGCGCGCGGAAGAGGGCGGGGTGCTGCGCAGGGCAGGGCATACGGAAGCAGCCGTCGATCTGGCGCGTCTTGCCGGATTTTCGGCGGCGGGCGTGCTGTGCGAAATCGTAGGCGACGACGGCACGATGGCGCGGATGGCGGAGCTGGAAGCCGTCGCGAAACAGTTCGACCTGAAGCTCATCACGGTCGCCGACCTGATCGCCTACCGCCGCCGCACCGAACGCCTGATCGAGCGGGTCGCCACCACACGTCTGCCGACAGCGCACTTCGGAGAGTTTATCGTGCATGCCTACGAGGCCAGCGTCGCGCCGTATCAGGCGGTCGCGTTCGTGCGGGGCGATATCACCGACGGCGAACCGACCCTCGTGCGTGTTCACTCCTCCTGCGTGACAGGCGACCTGCTCGACTCCCTGCGCTGCGACTGCGGCAGCCAGCTCCATCATGCACTCCAGCAGATCGACGAAGCAGGCAAAGGCGCTCTCATCTACCTGGAACAGGAGGGGCGCGGGATTGGGCTCATCAATAAGCTGAAAGCCTATGCACTTCAGGATCACGGCGCGGACACCGTTCAGGCCAACGAGATGCTGGGCTTCAAGCCGGATCTGCGGGACTACGGCATCGGGGCGCAGATCATGGCAGACATCGGGCTGAAAAAGGTGCGGTTCATGACCAACAATCCCAAAAAAGTCGCGGGACTCGAAGGGTATGGACTGGAGATCGTCGAATGGGTGCCGATTCCCATCGCTCCCAACCCGTACAACTACCGGTATCTGAAGACCAAACAGGAAAAAATGGGCCATCTGCTCGACGTCGATGCGCTGGCCGCAGCAGGACTCCCGGCTCCGCTTCACGAACAAGAGGTCTAGAGCAGGACGGTTCGCTGGAGACCGTGAAGATTGAACCCTGGAGTACGTATGGCGCATCAAACAATAGAGGGCAGCATTACGGCGGAAGGCCTCCGCTTCGGTATTGTTGTCAGTCGATGGAACGAGTTTATCACCAAAGCGCTGCTCGAAGGCGCTCTGGACGCTTTCCGCAGGCATGGCGGCTCGGAAGAGAGTATCACCGTCGTTTGGGTTCCCGGCAGTTTCGAGATCCCTGTAGCGATTCAGGCGCTTGCTAAGACCGGAAAATTCGATGGCCTGCTCGCTCTCGGCTGCATAATTCGCGGCACGACTTCGCACTACGATCATATCGCTTCCGCCGTGACCTCCGGCATCGGCAGCGCTGCGCTGGAGACGGGTGTGCCTGTCTCTTTCGGCGTGATCACGGTCGAGAGTATCGAACAGGCGATCGAGCGGGCAGGAAGCAAGGCGGGCAACAAAGGCGCGGAGGCAGCGCTCGTGGCCGTCGAGATGGCTCAGGTTCTGCGGCAGATCCGTTCCTGAGTACATAATTACCGTGTGAATGAACGATGAAACTTCCAGTGTCCCACGCGGTGGGGCCGGAGCGGAGGAGGGCAAGACATGACGTGGCGACGTGTTCTGGGTTCCCTGGTGATTTTCATGCTTGGCATCGGTGCGGGAGGGACTCTCCTGCATCTCTATGCCTCCCGTCCGGATACCCCAACGGAAGCGCAGCGCCGCGCCCTGCATCTGCTCGACCAGCCTCCGCTCGCGGTCAGCATCGGTGATAACCGCATCGTGGAGGCTGTCAAGCGCATCGCTCCTGCCGTCGTAAACATCGATACCGTAGGCAAAATGCGTCCGGACGAGACGGTGGGCGGCCCGCTGACGTCGGGCATGGAAGTCCGGGGCAAAGGGTCCGGCGTGATCCTGACACCGGACGGCTATATCGTAACGAACAACCATGTCATCGACGGCGCCAACCGCACCCGTGTCACCCTGCCGGACGGGGCCTGGTACTATGCGCATCTGGTCGGCCGGGACAGTCATACCGATCTGGCGGTCGTGAAAATCGACGCGCATAATCTGCCGGTCGCGCATCTGGCCGACTCGGACCATGTGCAGGTCGGCGAGTGGTCCATCGCCGTCGGCAATCCGCTCGGCCTCGGCTCTACCGTGACGGTCGGCGTGATCAGCGCGCTCAATCGCAGCAACCTGCAGCTCGACGAAGGCCGGAACCTGGACGGCGCGATCCAGACCGATGCGCCGATCAATCGCGGTAACTCTGGAGGCGCCCTCGCGAATATCAACGGGCAGCTGATCGGGATCAACACGGCGATTCTCAGTTCCGGCCCGAACGGCGGCAGCATCGGCCTCGGCTTCGCGCTGCCCGCAAATACGGTGCGGCGTGTCGCCCGTGAGCTGATTGCGACAGGGAAGACCACCTTCCATACCCCGCGTCAGGCCTGGATCGGTGTGGGTCTCGATCCGGTTCCCCTGGAGCGCGGGCAGGAGCTTGGCCTGCCGCCGGACACAGGCGCAGTCGTCAACCGGATCATCCCCGCCACCCCTGCAGCGTCTGCGGGGCTTCAGGAGGGGGACATCGTCCTCTCCGTGGATCGTAAACCTATCGGAGATGTGCGGGATGTTCGGGAGGCGATCACCGGCCACCGGAATGGGGAGACAGCGATTCTGCGGATCCTGCGTCCGGGTGAAATCCACCCCCGTGAACTGCATCTCACCGTTCAGGAGCGCCCGGACCTGCTCCCCATGCGATAGACCGACACCTTGTTTTCAGCGATTGAAATCCGTTCGTTCCGAAAACAGCCGCCGCCGACTTGACGTGCGTCCCGTGCTTGTGCTACCCTGTATGCCCGATTCACAGCGTTGTGAAAGGAACAGCCGGTTGGAAACGTGACTCCCGATCTTTACGCCCTATTGCCCTGATCGGCCAGGAGAGCCGTGTTCCGTTTCCCTGGCGCAATGCTGCAAAATCGTGTCGCGCGCGCAACATATTCGCCGCCCGACGGCCCTGGGGAGATGCCATACCGTGAAATCCAAACCTGGACAACTGCCTGCTGCGCACGGCCTCTATGACCCGCAGTTCGAACACGATGCCTGCGGCGTCGGCTTCGTTGCCCATATCAAAGGCCATAAATCGCATTCGATCGTTGAGAACGGCCTCGATATTCTCAAGAACCTCGCGCATCGCGGTGCGACGGGCTGCGACCCGCTTACCAGCGATGGCGCTGGGATTCTGATTCAGATTCCCCACGCATTTTTTGCTGCCGAACTTGCAGCTCAAGGCGCTGCTCTGCCTGCTCCGGGACACTACGGGGTGGGCATGTTCTTCCTGCCCACCGATGTGGAAGAGCGCACCCTCTATGAGCGGATCATCGAGCGCACCGCTCAGGAGATCCAGCAGCCGGTTCTGGCATGGCGCACCGTTCCTGTCGATGAAGGTCAGCTCGGCTGGCTGGCGAAGAGCGTAGCGCCGGTAATTCGGCAGGCGTTCTTCCAGCGTGCCGCCGGCCTGGAGGACGAACTGGCATTCGAGCGCAGGCTCTACCTGCTTCGCCGCCGCATCCAGAACGAAATCGCCGAACTCGACCTCGAACACGAAGGCTATTTCTACGTCAACAGCCTCTCCAGCAGGACCATCGTCTACAAAGGTCTGCTGATGGCCGACCGTATCGCCGCTTACTTCCTCGACCTGCAGAACCCTGCCGTCGTGAGTGCGCTGGCGCTCGTGCATCAGAGGTTCTCGACCAACACGTTCCCGACCTGGGATCTTGCGCATCCGTACCGCTACATCGCCCACAACGGTGAGATCAACACCCTGCGTGGAAATCGCAACTGGATGCGGGCGCGTCAGGCGCAGATGACATCGGACGTCTTCGGTGAGGAACTGCAGAAACTCTTTCCTCTGGTCAATAAATCCGGCTCCGATTCCGCGACGCTCGACAATGCCATCGAGCTGCTGTATCTGGCTGGACGCAGTCTGCCCCATGTCATGATGATGCTGATTCCGGAAGCCTGGGACAAAGATGCTCAGATGAGCCCGGAGAAGAAGGCTTTCTACGAATACCACGCCTGTCTGATGGAGCCCTGGGATGGCCCCGCCGCTGTTCCCTTTACGGATGGGGTGCTTATCGGGGCGGTCCTGGATCGCAATGGCCTGCGTCCGGCGCGCTACATCGTGACGGACGACGATCTGGTGATCATGGCGTCCGAGACCGGTGTGCTGCCCGTCGATCCTGCAAAGGTAAGAAGCAAAGGCCGTCTGCAGCCCGGCAAGATTTTACTGGTCGATACCCAGCAAGGACGGATCGTCAGCGACAAGGAGATCAAGGACGAACTCTGTGGCCGGAAGCCCTACGGCGAATGGCTGGCCTCCAACATGATCACCCTCCGCGATCTCGCCCTGCCGACGGCCGAACAGGTCGCTGCCGAGCATCGCGATACCGAGCCGCTGCTGGTGCGGCAGCAGGCGTTCGGTTACACGCTGGAAGATATACGGATCATTCTGCATCCGATGGCGGCCAACGGGGAGCAGCCGCTCGGCTCCATGGGCACAGATACACCGCTGGCAGTGCTCTCGAATCGCCCGCATCTGCTCTATAACTACTTCAAGCAGCTGTTCGCGCAGGTGACCAATCCGCCCATCGATCCCATTCGTGAGGAGCTGGTGACCTCGCTGGTAGACTATATCGGCGGCGGCGGCAGTCTGCTCGCAGAAGTGCCCGAACATGCGCGGCAGATCCGGCTGGAGCGGCCTCTGCTGACCAATGCCGAACTGGAGCAGATACGGCATATCCAGTCGGCGGACTTCCGTGCCCGGACGATTCCGATCCTGTTCGATGTCGCCGACAGCAGCGGTCTGGAGAAGGCGCTCGCCGCACTCTGCGCGGCTGCAGACCAGGCGGAGGCAGAAGGCATCACTTTCCTCGTGCTCTCCGACCGGGGTATCACGGCGGAGAAGGCCCCGATTCCGGCCCTGCTGGCGACCGCAGCGCTGCATCACCATCTGGTTCGGCAGGGGACGCGCAATCAGGTGAGCCTGATCCTCGAAACTGGGGAAGCCCGCGAAGTGCAGCACTTCTGTCTGCTCGTCGGCTACGGCGCCAGCGCAATCAATCCCTATCTCGCTTTCGAGACTCTGGAGGATATGAAAGCGGAGGGAATTCTGCCCGCCGATCTCACAGTGGAAAAGGCGATCTACAACTTTGTCAAGGCCATCGACAAGGGCATGATCAAGACTTTCGCCAAGATGGGTATCTCGACCCTGCAGAGTTACAAAGGTGCGCAGATCTTCGAAGCCATTGGGCTGGATCAGGAACTGGTGGAGCAGTACTTCACCGGGACTCCTTCGCGGCTTGGAGGCGTGAAACTGAACGTGCTTCAAAAGGAAGCCGTGTCCCGCCATGCGTTCGCCTATCCCCCAATGCATATCGCTGAAAACCTGGACCTTGAACCGGGCGGTCAGTACCAGTGGCGGCGGTTCGGTGAGCATCACCACTACAATCCGGACACAGTGTCCAAACTGCAGCATGCCGTGCGTGCCAACGACTACAAGACCTTCAAGGCCTTCAGCAGCGCGGCCAACGACGTAAGCGAGAACCTCTCGACCCTGCGGGGACTGCTGCAGTTCGTGCCGGGCACATCGGTTCCCATCGACGAGGTCGAGCCGGCCAGCGAGATCGTCAGGCGGTTCGTCACGGGGGCGATGTCGCTCGGCTCGATCAGCCGCGAAGCCCACGAGACGCTCGCGATCGCGATGAACCGTATGGGCGGCAAGAGCAACACCGGCGAAGGCGGCGAAGACCCGGTGCGCTACGTACCGATGCCGAACGGGGACCGCAGGCGCAGCGCCATCAAGCAGATCGCCTCCGCCCGCTTCGGCGTCACGGCGCACTATCTGGTCAATGCGGACGAACTGCAGATCAAGATGGCGCAGGGCGCCAAACCCGGGGAAGGCGGCGAACTGCCCGGCCACAAAGTGGACAAGTATGTCGCCGGTATTCGCCACTCGACGCCCGGCGTCACCCTCATCTCGCCGCCGCCGCACCACGACATCTATTCGATTGAAGACTTGGCGCAGCTGATCTTCGATCTGAAGAACGTCAACCCGGCAGCCCGCGTCTCAGTGAAGCTTGTGTCGGAAGTCGGCGTCGGCACAGTTGCGGCAGGCGTATCGAAAGCGCATGCCGACCACGTTCTCATCAGCGGCTACGACGGGGGCACCGGCGCTTCGCCGATCTCGTCGATCAAGCATGCGGGTATTCCGTGGGAGATGGGACTGGCGGAGACGCAGCAGGTGCTGGTCAAGAACGATCTGCGGGGCCGCATCCGCGTACAGACGGACGGACAGCTCAAGACCGGCCGCGATGTGGTCGTCGCCGCGCTGCTCGGGGCGGAGGAGTTTGGCTTCTCCAGTGCGCCTTTGGTCGCGATGGGCTGCATCATGATGCGGGTCTGCCACTTGAACACCTGCCCGGTCGGAATCGCTACGCAGGATCCGGTCCTGCGCTCCCGCTTCGCGGGACAGCCGGAAAATGTCGTCGCCTTCTTCTTCTTCCTGGCGGAAGAGGTGCGCGAGATCATGGCCGAACTCGGTTTCCGCACTGTCGACGAGATGGTCGGACGCATGGATCGCCTGGACGCCTCGGCGGCCATCGCACACTGGAAGGCCGATGGTCTGGATCTCTCCCCGCTGCTGACGATGCCGGCTGTGCCTGCGACGGTGGCGCATCGCTGTGTGCAGAAGCAGGAGCACGGGCTGGAAACCGCCATCGATCTGCAGCTCCTCGAACTGACGGCCTCTGCCGTCGAGAACGGCACCCCGGTCTCCATCGAGATGCCGATCTACAACAGCAACCGCACGGTCGGCACGATGCTTTCGGGCCGGATTGCCGAGAAGCTCGGTGCGGAGGGGCTGCCGGACGATACGATCCGCGTGAACTTCACCGGATCGGCCGGGCAGTCGTTCGGAGCGTTCCTGATGCGCGGCGTCACGCTGACCCTCGAAGGCGATGCCAACGACTATATCGGCAAGGGCATGTCGGGCGGGCGGATCGTAGTCTTTCCTCCGAAGGAAGCGCCCTTCGATCCTGCCGAGAACATCATCGGCGGCAACACCATTCTGTACGGTGCGACCAGCGGCGAGGTCTATCTGCGCGGCGTCGTTGGCGAGCGGTTCGCGGTTCGCAACAGCGGCGCGAATGCGGTCGTCGAGGGGACCGGCGATCATGGCTGCGAGTACATGACCGGGGGAACTGTCGTGGTGCTCGGCCAGACCGGACGCAACTTTGCGGCCGGGATGAGCGGTGGCGTGGCTTATATCTGGGATCCGGAAGGCACCTTCCATCGCGGTCTCAACGATAACCACGGGCTGATCGTGCTGGAAAAAGTGACCGAAGCGCGTGATGCCGAGACGCTGAAGACGCTGATCGAGACCCACCAGCGGCTGACGCGAAGTGACCGAGCCGCGACCATCCTGCAGTGCTGGGAAGAGACCCTGCCGCAGTTCGTCAAAGTCGTCTCGCTGGAGTATCGGCGCGCCCAGGCCGCACAGGCCGCCGAAGCGAATGCCGTCTAGTCCGGGAATTTAGCGAAAGTATGAAGCAGTTCAAACGTGGATACCGACGCTGTCACGCATGCCGGACCGACATGTGCCTGGAGACGCTGGAAGCTGCCGAGACGAAGGGACGGACCGAGCCTCTGCTGATCTGTCCCGCCTGCGGCTCGACAGCATCCTGGGATGAAATCGCCGACAAGACCTGCCTCTGCGGTGTGACCCCGGTTCAAAGGGAGTTCGCTCTCTCCGCCCCGGATCGGGGAGTGCGGCTCTATGTGACCGAGCTGTCCGAACTGCACCTGTTTCACCAGGATGGTCGTGGACTGGTGGCCAGGGAGGCCTGCACTGCCTGCACGGACTGTTTTGTCTGTAAGAAGCGGGTCGCGACGCAGGACTGTGCGTGGGACGAGATTCCGCTGGAAGGTCTGCTCAATAAGACCGGGCTGACCCATCAGTACGTCTATCTGCACCCGGCCTGTTCCGCCGACTACGAAATGTGGCGTGCGGAATTTCTGAAGCGTCTGCAGGAGCAGGAAGCGGAACGGGAGAGTGCGGCGGAACGGCGGGAGTACTGCATGACGCATGGGCTCTGCCTGGAGTGCGAAATGCCGCTGGGCCTCCTGAACCGTTTTGTCGGACGTCTGCGCCATCCCGACTGTGCGGTCAAACTCCGGCCGGATGCCTCACAGACCCCGAAAGCAAACAAGCGCGGCAAGAAGACCGCGAAGCGAACGAGATAGCCGCGCGCAGGCGCTGTGCCATCGACTAAAGGAAGAAGACATGGCTGATCCGAAAGGATTTCTGAAATACGGCCGGGAACTGCCGGCTCGGCGCTCGGTCGAGGAGCGCAGCGGCGACTGGGTCGAAGTCTATCTCGAGTTTCCAGACGATAAGCTGAAACGCCAGGCCTCACGCTGTATGGACTGCGGGATCCCTTTCTGTCACAACGGCTGTCCGCTGGGCAACATTATTCCCGACTGGAACGACCTCACTTACCGAGGCCGCTGGAAAGAGGCGCTCGCCGAGCTGCACGCCACCAACAACTTCCCGGAGTTCACCGGCAAACTCTGCCCCGCGCCCTGCGAGGCGGCCTGTGTGCTGGGCATCAATCAGGATGCGGTCGCGATACGGCGTATCGAGGAGAGTCTGGCGATGCGCGGCTGGAGCGAAGGCTGGATTACACCCGAACCTCCGGAACTTCGCACCGGCAAGGCAGTCGCAGTGGTCGGCTCCGGCCCAGCCGGACTGGCTGCCGCCCAGCAGCTGAATCGCGCCGGACATACCGTCACCGTTTTCGAACGGGCGGACAAGCCGGGCGGTCTGCTGCGTTACGGCATTCCGGACTTCAAGATGGAGAAGTGGGTCCTGGATCGCCGTGTCCAGCAGATGGAAGGGGAAGGCGTCGTATTCCGCACCAGCACCAATGTGGGTGTGGATATTTCAACGGCGGATCTTCAGGCGCAGTTCGACGCGGTCGTCCTGGCAGGCGGCTCGACCAAGTCCCGCGATATTCCGGTGCCGGGACGTGAACTGGAAGGCGTCTACTTCGCGATGGAGTTCCTGCCGCAGCAGAACAAAAAAGTATCGGGAGTGTGGGCGGAAGATCAGACTCAGCTGACGGCCGAAGGCAAGCGCGTCGTGATTCTCGGCGGCGGCGACACGGGCGCAGACTGTCTCGGAACGGTCCATCGCCAGGGAGCTGCGGAAGTCTATCAGTTCGAGATCATGCCCAAGCCGCCCACCGAACGCGACGAGACGATGCCATGGCCTTTCTATCCGATGATTCTGCGCACCTCTGCAGCGCATGAAGAGGGCGGCCAGCGTGACTGGAGCATCAGCACCAAGGCTTTTTCAGGTGAAGATGGCAAACTGAAGAAGCTGCACGGCGTCCGAGTCGAATGGTCCGCTCCGGATGCGAGCGGTCGACGCAAAATGGAAGAGGTGCCCGGCTCGGAGTTCGAAATCGAGTGCGAACTCGTTCTGCTCGCGCTGGGCTTCCTGCACCCGCAGCAGGAGGGGCTCCTGGCAGACCTCGGTGTAGAACTCGACGCGCGCGGCAACGTCAAGTCCGACGGTCACTACGCGAGCAGCAGGCCGGGCGTGTTCGCCTGCGGCGATATGCGGCGCGGCCAGTCCCTCATCGTCTGGGCCATTGCCGAAGGCCGGGAAGCTGCCAGCAGCGTGGACCGTTTCCTCATGGGCGAGACCCAGCTGCCCCTGACCCGTGGCTCCCTGCTCACGGTGTAAATCAAAAATCAGGGCGTCTGGTCGTTACGTATGATTTCCAGGGCGGTGTAACGGAACATTGTCGTGCTGCCGACTTGGACGGGTGAACCGGGTTTGGAGTTTACGAGCATGACCACTTTATCTCCGACCGCGAGACCCTTATTGGCGACACCCGTTCCATCGGTCGCTTGAAATCGTGCATTGGAGAGATCGATGAGGTAGGATTTGCCCAGGACGATCGCGTGCGAATGTATTCCCTCGCCGTGGCTAAGGCCGGGACCGTAATCGGCGGTCTTAATCGCAGCCAGCGATCCGTCGATAGCCGAGACGTCTCCCTTCAGCAGGAAATAGGGGGTTAGTGTGACGATGCGGCCTGGGACAGGGCGTCCCCTTTGGGCATGCACATAGTAAGGTGCGCCAATCAGCACCGTAATCCCTGCGGCGGCTAACAGACCAAGGCGCGTTATATTCATTCGCATGAGGTTTTTCATTTTCCCGTTTCCCTTCAGAGACCGCCATGGGGCGGTCTCTGAACTATTAGACGGGTCGAGCCGAGCCAGAGTTTCCTGGCCGCTTGTACGCTACTTCTTTGCCGGTGGCGGCGTTACTGTCAGGGAGACGGGGGCGGCGACATACCAGACCTTCATGACGAAGTTGATGCTGACGTTGGCCATGACTGCGAGCGGATAGTTAACGATCGGTTTTGCGTCGGCTGTGGCCTTGAGTGTGATCGTGCCTTTGTTCTGACCTTCCGGAATCGTGACTCCGTCGTCGGAGGTGATGCCTGGAGGCAGGGGATTGGTGAAGATGCCGCCGAGATGGTTGACGCGCAGATCGAGCGTGACGGCTTTGGTGAAGTCCGGCCGGCGTTTGATCGTCACCTCGATCTTGACAGTGCCGCCGGGCGCAATCGTGATCTGCGGACTGGCGGTCGAAACCTCGATGTCGTTCGCCTCGGTTACGGCGACGCCCTGCGTCCGCACTTCCATCTGTCCGCGCCCGCCCCCTGGCATATAGATCTCCGTGAGAGGGTGGGCCGTGTGAGTTACGGCGACCGGTTTCCCATCGGCACCGGGAAGCATGGCGGTCCCGACGATCTCTACGTTCGAGAAGTCGATCTTGGCGTCCGGCGCGGCGGAGAGGATGATCGGACCCTGGGTCATCTCGGCAGGGAGCGTGAGCGGCGTCGCCGTGACACCGGGCGGCAGACCCCTGACGTCGATTTTGATCTCGCCCGCCGCACCGTACTTGCGCTCCGCGAGGATGAACCAGGCGGTGCGATTGCCCGGTGCGATCATGGCGCGGTCTGTGTCGCATTTCAGGCGAAAGTCCGGGTGGATCGGCAGGGCGGAGAGATTGTAGAAATAGGTCGGACCCCCATGTCCGGCCAGATCGCGGACTTCGATGGTATAGTCTCCTGCGGCAGGAGAGGTCCATTCGAGCCGCGAGTCCTTGCCGATCGCATCGTCGTTCTCGGCCAGGACATTGCCTTTGGCATCCTTGATCTTGATTTCGGAGTCCATCTCCGAGTCGAGACGGCGGGCGGTCACCTCGATGGCCCAGGCACCTGTCTTATCGGTGTGAAAACTGTACCGGTCGATCTGTCCCTCCGTGATCCAGGAGTTCACGCCACCGGGCAGCGCCAGAACGCCCTTCACTGCAGGCAGCGGCGCGGCGCTCAGTGCAGTCGTCACCGTCTTGGAAGCGATAAGCGCCGCCGCAGATGTCGGAACGAAGGCTGCCTGGGGCGCATCGACGACGGTCAGTGCCACGACATTCGACATCCCATTCGGCAGTTTGAGAGAGGCGGTCCATTCGCCTGGCGGCGTACCGGCAGGCACTTCCAGTTTGACCGTTGTCGCACCGCCTAGGTTAAAACCGGCGACATGGAGTTCGCTGGTCTGCCCCGGCCGGACGGCGCAGGGCACCACGGAGGTGACGAACGGCCGACTCGTCAGAGTGAGCCGATAGACCCAGCTCGGCTGACCCGCATAGCCGACATCGCGCAGCAGAATTTGGTATTCGCCTGCCTTTTCAAAGCGATAGTGCAGCAGAGGATCCGCACGATAGTAGTCGTCGTTGCGGGCCAGTTCGTGCCCGGTCGAGTCGCGCAGAGTCAGCATCGGATCGGCATGCGGAGCGAGGTCGTGGATCTTGTCTTCCAGCCGCGCACACAGTACCGCGAAGGTCACCTCCTGGCCAGCGGTGACTTTGAACTTATAACAGTCGACATCCTCTGCCTGCCCAATTCGGCCATTTACGACGGAAGGGATGGAGACCGCTTGGGCATGTTCGGCATCGTTGTTCGGCTCGACTTCATTGACTTCTGGCTCGTCCCCGATCACCAGCAGGCCGACCGTCGAAACCCCATTGTGCGCTGTCGCAACTCGGAACTCGCGTACGCCGAGCGGAGCGTCGGCAGCGACGGTGACGCGCAGTGTCACAGCCGGAACCGAAGGAATGGCATAGGGGGTCTTGGCATCCTTCGCGGGCCAGCCCTTCTCCGGCGGCACGATCTCGGCCTTGATGCCCGGCCCCTCGAACAGCGCCTTATACGCGCCATACAGGTTATTGCCCCCTCCGCCATTCACGACGCCCGACGTTACCGTCACATCGGTCGTTTTGCCCCGCTGCACACCGGTCGGATAGGTGGAGATGATCATCGGGAACGACGTCTGTCCAGCGGCAGGCCGCAGAACAGAAAGGCATCCTGCGCAGGCCAGCAGAGTCACACAGATTGAAACTGCGTTCCGCACACTCATAACGGTTCTCCCAAAATACAGAAAGGGTTTCATTTTGGCGCACCCTTCGCCGGCGGCGCAGCGGGAGCCGACTTCGCAGGCGTCACAGGCGCTGCCGTGACAGGCGGAGCCGGGAGTTTGGCAGGATCGAGCGGCGCGTCCCGCCAGGACTTGAGCACATTGTCCGGCTGCCGAAGGGTGTGGACGAAGGCCGCCAGGCGCGGGACAGGCTTCTCTGCTGCCTGTGGGTGGAGCAGACTGGCCCAGGCCGTCGAGGCGTCGAAGTAGCCTTCCGGCGTGATGGCAGCCCATTCTGGAGCCGGGCTCTTGTCGGTGGGCCACGAGAGCAGCATCAGGCGCAGGCGTCCGGTCGCCGTGTCCCACAGGCGCACCATGCCGTCGGCGCCGCCGCCCGCCGTCCACCTGTCGTCGGGGCTGATGGCGACCGCGTACTCCCAGTCGGAAGCTCCGGTAAGGGTGCGCAAAGCGCTGCTGTTCGCGGCATCCCAGATACGGATCGAGTGGTCGCCGGACGCGGAGGCGATGAACTTGGTGTCTTTGCTGAACACGATCTCTGTCACCGTCGCGCTGTGACCGCCGGTTTTGCCGGTATTATCGCCGGTATCCGGGTTCCATCGGCGGAGTTCCGTTTCGGAGCCGGCGGAGAGCAGGATGTTGTTCTGGGAGCTGAAGGCCATCGCCGTGACGCCCTCGTTGTGGCCCGTAAAAGCGCGGACCAGCGTGCCCTTGTCGGTGTCGTAGCGGCGCAGGTTGTGGTCCATGCTCGCGGTATAGAGCGCCTTGCCGTCCGGAGAGAAGCAGACCCGTGTCACGGCGTCGGAGTGGTCTTTGAAGAGCTTCAACTCTTTGCCTTCAGGCCACAGCCAGAGGCGGGCCGTCTTGTCCTGACTGCCGGTGGCGAGCCACTTACCGTCCGCACTCCAGGCGACGCTCATGACCGCATCGGTGTGTCCCTCCAGGGTCGGGCCGGTCTTCGCGAACGTCCTGGTATCGAAGACCTGAACCTCGCCGCTGCTGCCGGGCGCGCCGCCTGCGACAGCGATCTGAGCGCCGTCCGGGCGGAATGCGAGACTCTGGACAGGCCCAGGCAGATGCGTGATCGTCGTGATTGCTCTGCCTGTCGGCAGGTTCCAGAGCGTTACGGAGCGATAGCCTCCGACCGCCAGGATTTTCCCATCCGGGCTGAACACCAGCGCGGTTACCGGCGGCAGCGGTCCGACTTTGAGAGCGAGCGCCAGGGCCGCATCCTTCGGGCTGTCTTTGGCAGGCATATCGACCGGCATTCTGAGCAGGGTGGGGAAGAGAACCTCCTGCTGAGCCGGATTGTTTGGCATCGGCAGGGAGGCAGGCGTATTTCCGGCTTTAACGGCGTCGGCCTTGGGATCTCCGGCGGGCGCGCCCGCTTCGATCCAGCTCTTAAAGAGAGCGATCTCGGCGGCAGGGAGGGCAGGCCCTCCCTTCGGCATGAGTTTGGATGCACTGGCCGTCATCAGGCGTTTGTAGAGTTCGCTGTCGGCGCTCCTGCCGGGTATAAGGACGAGCCGCGCGGCGGCGCCGCCGATTCCCTTTTTGACGGCTGCAAACGTATCGAGCGCCAGCCCGCCCGAAAGGGCAGGGGTGCCGAGCGTTTTCTCGCTGTGGCAGACCGCGCAGCGGGCCTGCAGTATCGGGCGAATATCACGGGCATAGTTCGGACCTGCGGCCGTCGTCGGCCTTGCGTTTTGCGCTCCCGCTGCGGCGGTCAGCAGCACGAGCAGTCCTGCACTCCAGAAATTTACTTGCTTCATTGGTTGCCTGTCATCCCATCAGTTCGCTGATGGGAGTGCCGTCGTAGTTGATTTTGATCGGACGCTCCTGCGGCGACATATACTCTTTCTCACCGTTGACGCCCATCGCGTGGTAGATCGTCGCGGCGACATCCTCAACGCGCAGCGGACGGTCTTTCGGGTATTCGCCATTGGCGTTCGAAGAGCCGACCACCATTCCGGTCTTGACGCCGCCGCCGCCGATACAGACGCTGATCGCGCCGGGCCAGTGGTCGCGCCCGCCCGAGGAGTTGATCCGGGGGGTGCGTCCGAACTCGCCCATACAGATGACCAGGGTCGTATCCAGCATCCCGCGCTGCTTCAGGTCGCCGATCAGAGCGGCATAGCCCATGTCGAGCGGGGGCAGCAGGTTGTTTTTGAGGGCGTTGAAGTTGTCGGTATGGGTGTCCCAGCCGCCGGAGTTGATCGAGACACAGCGGACACCCGCCTCGACCATGCGCCGGGCGAGCAGACAGGACTGTCCGAAGGTGTTGCGCCCGTACTCGTCGCGCAGTTTGGCTGGCTCTTCTTTGAGATTGAACGCCTTTTTCGCGTCCGGCGAGGTGACCAGGCTGAAAGCGCGCTGATAGAACTCATCCATCGTCTGCGAGGCTTTGCTGGAGGTCTCTTTGTTGCGCTGCCAGTCGTCGAGCGCCTGCCGCATCTTACGACGGCGGTCCAGGCGCGCAAAATCGACCCCATTTGGCGGCGCGACGTCCTGAACGCTGAAATTAGGGCTGTTGGCATCGCCGTTGATGACGAAGGGATTGTAGGTCGCGCCCATGTAGCCGCCGCCGCCGTGCATGTTGGGCATTCCGCCGAACATGGCGTAGGGCGGCATGTTGTTCTGGAAGCCCTTCTCCCGTGCCACGACCGCGCCGTAACCGGGATACTCGATGGCAGGCGCGAACGGATAGCCGGTGAGCAGATAGTGCGTGGCCGTCTCATGGGTGCCGTCCGGCGAGGTGACGGAGCGGATGATCGAAAACTTGTCCATCTGCTTGGCAAGCTTCGGCAGCTGGTCGCTCAGCTGGATGCCGGAGACGTTGGTCGGGATCGCCTTGAACGTGCCGCGAATATCCTGGGGCGCGTCCGGCTTGGGATCGAACGTGTCGATATGGCTCGGGCCGCCGCTCAGCCAGATCAGGATGCAGGCGATGTCTTTTTGTCCGCCTGGCCCTGCCTGCAGGGGCAGGCCACCGGATTTCGTATCGGCATGCGCCTCCAGCAGGCCCGGCAGCGTCAGACCGAGTGCTGTCAGACCACCGATGCGCAGGAAGTCGCGGCGCGTCACGCCATCGCAGTCCGTATGGTTTCCAACTTCGAAATCGAACATGGATCGGGTCCCTCCTGGGGGTCAGTGGTTGAACAGAAACTCTTTGCTGTTGAGCAGAGTGACGAGCACGTCCTCGAAGACGGCTTTGCGGTCTTTCGGCAGGGCAAAAACCAGGGTGGCCATGACCAGACGCCGCTCCTCCTGCCGGGGCGGGCGGCCCAGTGCAGCGATATACAGTTCGTTCAGGATGGTGTCGTCCGTGGCTTTGGCATTTATCATTTTGGCAAGACGCCCATTGCCGTCGGTGACCTTATTGTTCAGCTTGTCACCGTTCATCAGTTTCAGGGTCTGCGAGAGGTTCGGCTCGGCGGTGCGCTCGCATTCGCAGGCGATGAGGCGCTGTGGGCGGCCGAAGGTGTCGAGAAAATCGGAGTTCACCTGGGGATCGGGCAGCTGGATCGCGCGGGTGCCGAGTGGGAGCTGATTGAATTTCTCCTGCGTACCGCATGCGAAATCCAGCGCGTCGAGCATGCTCTCGGCGGGCAGGCGCTTGGGCAGATAGTGGGTAAAGAAGGTGTCGTCCTTGAAGTTCTGCCGGGTGCCCTCGCTGCTCCGCTGGTAGGTCTGCGTGGTGCAGAGCAGGCGCAGCAGATGCTTCAGATCGAAGCTGGCGCCGATCAGTTCGTCGGCCAGGGCGTCGAGGAGTTCCGGATTGGTGGGGGGATTGGTGACACGCTGATCGTCGATCGGGTTGACGAGACCGCGTGTGAACAGATAGCCCCAGTAGCGGTTGACGAGATTGCGCGCGAAGAGGCGATTGTCTTTCGAAGTCAGCCAGTCGGCCAGCGCGCGCCGACGGTCGCCGTCTGCATCCGGGTTCGGCAGTTTGCCGTCCGCCAGTTTGGCGAGCGTGACTCCCAGCGGCGTCGGATACATGGTCGCGCCGGTCTTCGGGTGTCCGACCTCGCCGCCGTCCTGGATCTTGACGATGTTTTCATTGCCGAAGATGCCGAAGTCGTTGCTGCTTTTGAGGCCGACGCGGGCGAAGAAGGCCGCGAACTGGTAGTAGTCGGTCTGGCTCCACTTCTCGAAGGGATGGTGATGGCAGCGTGTACACTGCAGCCGCACTCCGAGGAACAGCTGACTGGTGGTCTCCGCGAGATCCTGCGGACTGCTTGCGACCCGATAGTAGTTGCTCGGCCCGGTGGTAAAGGTGCTGCCCTGCGCGACGATGAGTTCATGGACGAACCGATCGACGGGGCGGTTCTGCACGAACTGGGTGTGGATCCAGTTCGTAAAGCTCCACATCCCTTTGTCGCCCAGGTTCTGGCGGTTGCTGCGGAGCAGATCACCCCATTTGAGCGTCCAGAAATCGGCATATTCCGGGCTGGCGAGCAGTGCATCGACCAGTTTATCGCGCTTATCCAACGAGCTTTCGGCGAGGAACGCCTTGATCCGCACTGGGGAGGGCGGCGTACCGGTCAGATCGAAGCTCACGCGGCGCAGGAACGTTCCATCGTCGCATAATGGCGAGGGAACGAGGCCAACAGCGCGCTGCTTCCTGGCGATCAGCGCATCGATGCGTGCAGAGCCGGTGAGTCCTGCCAGTGAGATCGTGGCCTGCGCTTTCACCGGCGTAAAGGGCACGATCATCGTCGCGACCGCAGCCTGCCCGCCGTAGCGCACCATAATCGCCGTCTGACCCTTGCCTGCTGAAGTGATCAGACCCTCCGGGGTGCAGGAGGCGATGGCATCGTTGAGGGTGGTCAGCCGGGTCCGATCGGTGACATCGCGTATCGTGCCGTCGGTGAAGGCGGCGCGAACGACCAGGCGCTGCTTCTCGCCTGCCACCGGCAGAATACGTTCGGAGGGGAAAACCGCGATGCTGGCGACCTGGGGCTCTTTGGCATTTGGCCCCGGCGTTCCGTCGCGCAGCCACTGCAGCAGCACTTTGTAGTCGGCAGAGCCACGCTCCAATCGCCGCCCGCCGCCATGCGGGACCAGCAGAGCCGGTTTAAGCAGCAGCAGACTGCGCTCAGGCTCCGCCAGGGAGATGCGCCGGCCCTTCATCTGCCGCACGGTGTTCATGTAGTCGAGATCGGTATCGAACCCGGCCAGTGAGAGTTTGTAGCCGCCCTTGCCGTACTGCGCGCCGTGGCACGAGCCCTGGTTGCAGCCATAGCGTGTCAGGATCGGAACGACTTCATT
>JAYTGR010000594.1:0-1441 GCA_043733205.1 Chthonomonadaceae bacterium | reverse complement strand
GAGATCGACAGGAGCCAGCGTGACGCGCAGGGCGCTGCCGTCCTGCGTCAGAGCCGTTGCGATCCCCTCTTCGACCTGCAGCTCCACGCGCCAGCCGTCTCCCGGCCCAAGTGTCAATGCCGTTTCGATCGGGAGGCGCTGCTCCGCCTGTGCCAGTTCCGACGGCGTAATCCGCAGCCGCAGGCTCTCTGCTGTCCAGCGTACTTTCATGCCCTCTTTTTGCCCATACCTCCCCGGAATTCCTCCTCGTAGGAACAGGAGTAAGCGGATGGCACAAAATAGATTGTGCCTAATTTCCGATTGTCATATACTGGCGGGAGTGGAGAGGGCAGAAGGCGGGTAAACAAGAGATTTTCAGAATTAGAGGGCGCGTCCAGCCAGCAGTCAGACTGCGGTGTTTCGCTGTGGCTGCCGTCAAGTCCGTTTCACATCACTGGCGTCGGTTCTCAGGTGGCTTAGGGTCTGCAAAAGAATAACTTCCCGAGTCTTGTCCTGACAGACCGAAACGTGGAAAGAGCAAAGACTGCAGTTCTTCCACAGACTTGGCTGCAAACGCCTGGGCCATACTGGCTTCCCGAGCGGGCACGGAGAAGGTCTCATGGTCCCGCAGGGCAGGGATCTCGTCGCGATAACGGTACGAGGCTGGGACGGTGTCCGGCACTTCCACGCCTGCCAGCGTGGTGACGGCGAGCGCCCACATGCGCGTCACGGTCGTCAGGTTGTAGCCGCCTCCTCCCACCGCGACAATGGGTTTGCCGAGCGCCTGGACATCCCTGACGGCCTCCAGCCAGCCCTGCGCCGTCAGACAGAGATGCGCCAGCGGGTCGAGGACATGGGTGTCCGTCCCCATCTGCAGCACGATTGCCTCCGGATCGAAGGCGCGCAGAATCGGCAGAGCGGATGCCCTCCACGCTTCGATCCAGGTCGTATCGTCCGTATAGGGTGCGAAGGGCAGGTTGACGGCATAGCCCTCCCCCGCTCCCACTCCGATCTCATCGGTATAACCGGTGCCGGGGAAGAGCGTACGCCCGGACTCATGGAGCGAGATGGTCAGCACGGAGGGGTCGTCGAAGAAGAGTTCCTGAACGCCGTCGCCATGATGCACGTCGATATCTACATAGGCGACGCGGTCGAATCGGCGGCGCAGGCGCCGCAGGGCGACCGCGCAGTCGTTCAGAACGCAGAACCCGGCCGCACGCGCATAGTGCGCGTGATGCAGTCCCCCGGAGATGTTAAAGGCGACACGGCCGCCCTCCACGACGGCCTGCGCTGCCTGCGCCGAGGCGCCGGTATAGAGCAGAGAAGAGCCGTAGATCTCGGGGAAATAGGGGACATCCCCTGTTCCCACGCCATAGCGCCGCGCCTGGGGAAACATTCCTTCGCGATCCATCCGACTCAGCGCTTCCAGGTAGTCGGGGCTGTGCGTCTCGGCAGCCTCCTC
>JAYTGR010000593.1:0-4404 GCA_043733205.1 Chthonomonadaceae bacterium | reverse complement strand
CCTTCAAGGAGGGGGAAGAAAATTCCCCGCCCGTTCCCCGTCAACCCCGCCCCTAAAGGAGCGGTCTGTCTTTGGCAAGACCCCTGAAGGGGCCTGGGCCGGCGTAGACAGGTCTTTACGAGGAAATAATGAAGGCTCTTGGCGCTTCCTGATGGGGAGCCTCACTCTCTTTTACAGCCATCTCAGGCCCATGTTTGAAGAGAGCCGAATCGTCTACGCCGATTTGCTGGACCGTTGCCGGACGCTGGGCGACAAACAGCCGCTTGCCGACGGTCTCGTCGGCCCTGGAGGTGTCGCATGTTTTTAGTGATAACTTAACATCCTGGAAACAGGGGCGGCAGATCGTGCTTTCCGGTTTTGCCGGTCGGGTCGGCAGTAGAGAAACGACGAATATTGCGGCGGAGAGGGAAGATAAATGGCGGCAGCGCAGATCGTATTGCGGGGACTGGAGAAGGTCTATCGGGTGCATGAGCACGAGGCCAGAATAGGGGCTTCGATTCGGAGCCTGTTTCAGCGCAAGTACAAAGATGTACGGGCGGTGGACAGCGTCAGATTCACCGTCAAGGCGGGGAGATCGAGGTCGTATCCGGTCATGCCGGGGCAACACTCCGCATGTGCTACCATCGGCGGTTGGCATGCAGCGTACGTTGCTCACAGGAACCTTCTGGAAGACTTTTGTGGTACAGTCACTCTAATAAAGTGGGGCAGGGCCGGGTCGTACCCCGTCATACCGGGGAAGCAGGGAACGCCGCTGCCATCTGCGGCATAGGGTATCTCTCGAATGTCGGCGACGGACACCTTCTGCACCGTGCCGTTCTTCCATGCCACGATGCAGTAGCCGGACGGCGTGCTGGCAGACTGGTCTCCGGTATAGACCGACATATTGTGCCGTGCGTATATCTCTGAATAACACGCAATCGGGCTCAGTTCCGGCTCTGTCGGAAAAGCGTACGAGAGGCAGTCGGGATTACGATACAGCGGATCGTCGCTCATGGAAGCGTCCGGGAGATGTGCGAGATTCGTGTCGGGTAACTGAGCGGGATCGTAGTTGACCGCTTGTAGGGCAGTGGCCCGGCGCAATGTTGTCGAAATCTACGCACCGCGTATAGTTGTGCTTACTGCCGGGAACCTCGATGCTCGACAGATCGGTGTTCGGGGGGTACGTAACGGCAGCCACGCAGGTGGGACAGAGGGACAGTTTTTTGCCTTTTGCTGCTGTGACCTTTGCATTTTTCGTTCGGGAAATGCAAGGCCATCCAGTCTATGTCTACATGAATTTACCGGAAACAAGAGCAACTTAACATCCTGGAAACAGGGGCGGCAGATCGTGCTTTCCGGTTTTGCCGGTCGGGTCGGCAGTAGAGAAACGACGAATATTGCGGCGGAGAGAGAAGATAAATGGCGGAAGCGCAGATCGTATTGCGGGGACTGGAGAAGGTCTATCGGGTGCATGAGCGCGAGGCCGGGATGGGGGCTTCTATTCGGAGCCTGTTTCAGCGCAAGTACAAAGATGTACGGGCGGTGGACAGCGTCAGTTTCACTGTCGAGGCGGGAGAGATCGTGGGGTTTCTCGGGCCGAACGGCGCGGGCAAGACGACGACGCTCAAAATGCTCTCCGGGCTGCTGCATCCGACCGGCGGCGAGGCGCGCGTGCTGGGGCATGTGCCGTGGAAACGGGAGTCGGCCTACCTGAAGCATATCGGCCTGGTCATGGGCAACCGCAATCAGCTGACCTGGGACATTCCGGCCCTCGACTCTTTCGCGGTCAATCAGGCCGTCTACGACATCCCGGAGGCGGCCTATCGGCAGACCCTCAAGGAGCTGGTAGATCTACTCGAACTCGGTGACATCATCAAAAAGCCGGTGCGCAATCTGTCGCTGGGCGAAAGGATGAAGTGCGAACTGGCTGCCTCCCTGCTGCATCGCCCGAAAGTGCTGTTTCTGGACGAACCGACGCTGGGTGTCGATGTCAGTATGCAGGTCCGCATCCGGCAATTCGTCGCCGAACACAACGCGAAGTACGGCGCGACGATCCTGCTGACAAGCCACTATATGGCGGATGTTACGGCGCTGTGCAAGCGCATCATCGTGATCCATCGGGGACGGCTGCTCTACGACGGGCCTATCGACACGCTGTCTGAGCGCATCGCACCGTTCAAACTGGTCACTGTGGATGTCGAGAGCGAGGAGGCTGCGGTGCAGGCTGCGCAGTTCGGCGAGGTCGTGGAGCAGCAGGGCTTGAAATTGACGCTGCGGCTGCCCCGTACCGAGACTTCCGCAGTGGTAGCGCGGCTGCTGCAGGAGCTGCCCATTCTCGATCTGACCGTGGCCGATCCGTCGATCGAGGCGGTCATCGAACAGGTGTTTCAGGAGGCGCCCGTGCATGAAGTACTGGCTTAACCTCTACCGCGCCAATCTGCGGGTCGCGATCGCCTCGATGCTGCAGTATCGCTTTACGATTCTGATCTGGGCGGTCTGGGGATTCATCGGCCCGCTGATCTCCCTGGCGGTCTGGTCGGCGGCCTCGGCAGCGCGGGGCGGAACCATCGTCAACAAAGCGACCGGCGCCTCCTTCGCTGCCGGGGATTTCGCCGCCTATTTCCTGGTCTACATGATCTTCGGGCATCTGATGATGTCCTGGGACGCCTTCGAGTTCGCCTCGCGCGTACAGAACGGCGGGCTCTCCCCGGCGCTGCTCAAGCCGGTCCATCCGATCCATCGCGACGCCTCGTCGAACATCGCGTTCAAGCTGACGACGAGCGCTATGCTCCTGCCGGTCTGGGCGCTGCTGTTCTGGATGCTGAAGCCCCATATCACCCTGAGTGCGCTCTCGGTGCTGGCCCTCCCTGCACTGGCGCTGGGATGCGTGCTGCGTTATGTCCTACAGTACACCCTGGCGCTGGCCGCCTTCTGGACCACGCGCGTCGATGCGATCAATCAGCTCTACAACACGCTCGACAGTTTCCTTGCGGGCCGTATCGCTCCGATCTCCCTGATGCCCGCCTGGATCGCCGGTTTCGCGCTCTACTCGCCTTTCCGGGCCATGGGCTCGTTCCCGGTCGAACTGGCGCTCGGGCGTGTGCCGGTGGAGCAGATTCTGCCGGGCTTCGCCCTGCAGATCGGCTGGCTGTGTGCCGCTGTCGTCCTGCTGCGCCTGATGTGGGCCGCCGGGATCCGACAGTACTCTTCGGTAGGAGCCTAAATCATTGCGCTATCTGAGACTTCTCCGCGTACTGTATCGCACCAGCATTCAGACCGACATGGAGTATCGCACGGACTTCTTCACGCGGATCGTCGCGAGTCTGCTGGGACTGGTCGCTACCGTCGGCGGGCTCGCGATCACCTACGGCTATACGACGACGCTGAAGGGCTGGACCTACGCGCAGGTGCTGGTGCTGGTGGCGGTCTACTATGTGATGGACGGTCTGACGGAGATGTTTATCGCTCCGAACATGCGCAATGTGATGACCCAGGTCCGCGAAGGCACGCTCGACTTCGTGTTGCTGAAGCCGGTGAGCGCGCAGTTCCTGGCCTCGTTCCGCTCGATGGTGATCTGGCGCGCTGCCAACGTGCTGGTCGGGATCGGCCTGACCGTCTACTCGGTCGCGCGGCTGGGAGCGCATATCGGCCTGGGGCAGGCGGCCTCATTCGCCGTGACGATGGCGGCAGGGTGCGCGGTCATCTACGCGCTGTGGCTGGTCCTGGTGACGCTCACCTTCTGGTTCGTGCGCATCGACAATATCGAACAGATCGTCTGGCAGGGCTTCGAAGCGGCGCGTTACCCGATCGAGATCTATCCCAGCTGGCTGCGCGGCGCACTGACATACGTCATCCCCGTCGCGTTCATCATCACCATCCCCGCGCAGGCGCTCTCTGGTCGTGCCGGCCACATGCCCCTGGCAGTCGCCTGCGCCGTAGGAATCCTCAGCCTTACCGCCGCCTCATACTTCTGGAAGTTCGGGCTGAAACACTACACAGGAGCTTCGTCCTGATGCGCCACTTAGAATCGCTCCCAGCAGTAGAGAGACGGTATCTCGACGAGACTAAAATCGGTCATAATCATTCAAATTCGCGAGATGTTATCCCTGATCACGAGGATGCGTGTGGGCGGATCGCTGTGCAGACCCTGAAATCGGGAACACGCGGTTTGGAGGTGAACGGATGGCGGTGCAACATATCGGTCTGATCTGCCCAGAAATCAGCGGTCATCTGAATCCGATGACGACACTAGGGCGCGAACTTCTGCGCCGGGGTTACCGTGTCAGCCTGATCGGTATTTTGGATGGACAGGTCAAGGCGGAATCGGCATGGCTGGAGTTTATTCCGATCAGTGCGAACGAAGCTCCGCTTGGGAGCCGGGCTCAGTTCACTGCAGAGCTGGGCAGACTGCACGGCCGGGCAGCG
>JAYTGR010000592.1:0-1445 GCA_043733205.1 Chthonomonadaceae bacterium | reverse complement strand
GAACAAGCTGTACACGATCAGCAAGCGAGACTGGCTGCCGACGGGCTATCAGCGCCACTTTGACAGCCGAATGTTCGCGCGGGACACGGAGTACCTGGGCGTGCGTTATGACGTGGACCTGCCGGATGCCATCCTCTCGCCGCCCTCCGCCGACGGCTACAGCGCCGTGGACTTGACGCCGTCGGCCAAACACGCCGATGGCTTCAAGGTAGACGTGCAGCCGGTGGGCATGGACGCGGCGGGCAATGTGGTTCTCGTGGCGCGCAGCTGGCTGGGCGAGGACCGGCTGACCCCAGGCTCGGCCCTCAGCCTGGACGTTCAGCCGTATAACGGCAGCGTTTCCGGGGAGCGGCGGGGCCGAACGATCAAGTACCTGTATGCGACCGACTCGTCCCTCCCGCCGGGAAGAGATATCTACATGCCCTTCACACCTCTGGAGCCGTCACAAGTCGCCCACGCACTGCCGGATGCAGTCTCGCTGTCCATGAACGCCGCGCCGCAAATCCAAGTGCGTTCCTCAGATGAGTTGGACGAGAACGGCGGTGCGCGCCCGGTCACTCGTACCGAGAGCCTGATTGACCAGCCCTTTCATTGGCGGCTGTTACTTAAACCCATCAGGAGCCTGAATGCCGCCACACCGGCTGGTTCCAGCCCGCAGTTCCGGCTGCCGTCAGAGCGCGATCTGTGCGAACAGCGCCGGGCTTACTACTTTCTTTCCTACAACTTCCAGGGCGCATTCTATCAGAAAGCCCTTCCCAAAGACTTGCTGCGGAAGTTCCGCAACCCAGACGGCTCCCTGGACTACATGAGGGCCAACGCCACCCTGCCGCCTCGGCAGCTAGACGCGCTCCAGCGTGGGCACGCGGCTGAGTACAAGGCGACCGAACAGGACTTCCGCCGCCGGGCAGTCTACTGGCAGGAGCGGAAGCTGGAGCTATTGCCCCAGGGCGGAGCCACACATGGGGAGCGGGACCGGAACCTGTGGCAGCATGCCTACGACGTAGAGCTTCTGGCGGCCTGCTACCGGAAAGCCGGAAACAAGGCGGGCCAGGACCGAACGCTGCGGGCACTGATCCAGGAGTGCCAAACTCTGCCACAGCGGGGTGGCTTGCTGCGCCGTCAGGCAGAGTGGTCGCTCCGCACTGGGCAATTCTCCGAAGATGTCGGCTACAAGGGGCCGAGCTGAAAGAAGGAAATTCTGACGCCCATGCTGTATCTCACCCTGCAAGCAATCAATACCACATGAACAGGGGAGGACGGAACATGGAACTCGACGACCTGGAACGAGAGATCATCAAAGTCACCAAGCAGGGCGGAACCGCCCGCGTCCCGGAAGAAACGATCATGGAGTCGATGGACTGCCCGGACGAGGCCGAGTGCCGGCAGCAGATGGAGGGCTGGATCTCGGGCCTGTGCGCGGAGTACCACTTGACGCGCGACCAGGA
>JAYTGR010000591.1:0-1445 GCA_043733205.1 Chthonomonadaceae bacterium | reverse complement strand
CGCACAACGGCGGCATGGTCGTGGTGCCGGGGTCGAACCATACCGAGGTCGTCTGCCCGGAGAAAGCCGATTCGACGCGCTTCTTTACCTCCGACCATGTCAGCATCCCGGAAGGCATGGCGGAAGTCCCGCTCGAACTCAATGCGGGCGATGTGCTCTTCTTCAACGGCAGTGTGATCCACGGCTCCTACCCGAACTCCAGCACGGACCGTTTCCGGCGCGCCTTCATCTGCCACTACGTGCCGGTCTCCAGCGCCGCGCTCTCCCACTACTATACGGAGCCGACGACATTCAATGGCGAAGTCGTGGGCATTCCCGCCTCGACCGATGGCGGGCCGTGCGGCACGGCAGAGGCGGTCATGGGGCCGCATTAATCGGGCCGCGCCTATCGGCAGGAACCTCAATAACTGCAACATCCGTGCGCTTCACCTTGTCTAACCGATCTGAAACGTGTACAATGAAGAGGCACGTCGTCCGGGATGGCACGATGTGTCTCTTTTTGATTGAAACGAGGGAAATACCGTAATGCGTTCTCCGCGCTTCCTGTTTACAATCGCTCTGGCAGTGCCTGTTGTCGGCGGCCTTTCGGCGGCGACAGCGGGGCAGTCGGCTCTCCCGAAGAAGATCGGCGCCGCCCAGAAGACGGCCGCTGCAGCCAGGCCTGCCGCCCCGATCAGCTATCGGGAAGAGGTCGAGCCGATCTTCAAATCGACCTGCGGATCCTGCCACAGCAGCGATAAACACAGCAGCGGCTTTGTCGTCGAAACGCCCGAGTCCCTGTTCAAAGGCGGCGCACATTTTGGCACGAAGATCGTCGTACCCGGCAGACCGGCGGAGAGCATCCTGCTCGCCTACCTGCACGGCACGAAGCAGCCACGGATGCCGCTCAACAGCGAACCGCTCGCTGTCGACAAACTCAAGATCGTCGAGACCTGGATCGCCCAGGGCGCGAAGATCGACGCCATCAAACTCGGCTTTCCCTACACCGCCCCGACCGCGCATGCCATCCCGCATGTCAGAAACTCCGCCTGGGTCAGGAATCCCGTGGACGCGTTCATTCTGGCCAGGCTGGAGTCGAAGGGGCTGAAGCCTGCGCCCCCCGCTCTGAAGTTTACGCTGCTGCGGCGGGTCTATGCAGACCTCATCGGAGAGCCGCCGACACCGCAGGAGGCCGATGCCTTCCTGAACGACACCTCGCCGAACGCGTATGAGACGCTGGTCGACCGTCTGCTCGCCGACCCGCGTTATGGGGAGCGCTGGGCGCGGCACTGGCTGGACCTCGTCCGCTACGCCGAGACACACGGCTTCGAAAACGACGGCGCGCGGCCTCATGCCTGGCGCTACCGCGACTATGTCATCCGCGCATTCAACAGCGACAAGCCTTACGACCGCTTCCTCAAAGAGCAGATCGGTGGCGATGAACTCTATCCCACCGATGCCGACGC
>JAYTGR010000590.1:0-4415 GCA_043733205.1 Chthonomonadaceae bacterium | reverse complement strand
ACCGGATATTGTGCAATGGTTGTGTCTTCGTATTCGATTTCGATGTCCAGATCCTGGCCTTCCGGCAGAACCTTTTTCGCGATGTTCAGGACATCGGCCATTTTGCCAGCCAGCAGACGATGTTCCGTGTCTGTCCATACCCACGCCTGCAGCTGGCAGGTGTGAGACGTATGCAGTCTGCCGCCACAGTCGATGAAGCGCTTCTGGATGTGCGCGACTTCCGTTATGTGAAAACAGACCGGAACCGCATTCTGGTTCGGCAGGACAAAGCGAAACTGCTTCTCACGGTGCGCTTCGAGCAGAGCCTTGAATGTGCTGAGTTTCATAACGCCCGTCTCTGCGGACACGTCGTTTTTTGCCGTTAGCGTAATGGTTTCCATGGTCATATTTCCTTATCCGTCAGCAGCAGGGACCGCTGTTGTTCCTGTCTGATATCTCGCTGCCCAGGTAGAGCGTAAGCGCGGCTACCGCTGCACTATTCACACCGCAGATCATGTTCTTGCCGCGCCGCTCCACGGTGATGAGGCCGGCAAGGCGCAGCTCCTTGAGGTGATGAGAGATTTTCGAATTGATCTGTATCGCGCCCGTTACATGACAGCAGACCTCTCCGACCGTAGGGCCGGAGACTGGGCGCACGTCGCCGCTTGCGTCTACGGCCACAGGGCAGCAGCACGAGCGCAGAAACTCGAAAATATGTAAGCGCGTCGGGTCGCCCAGCGCTTTGAACATCGTTGCGACGTCAAGCCGCTCGTTCTGCAGATTGATCATTCTATTCCTCATTTCGCGAAATATTGTAATAATGATACCCGGCGGATTTGCATCTGTCAAGGACATTTCAAAAAATGTGAAAACGTTCAGGTACAGACAAGCTGTTGGAGAGATCGGGGAGAGCGTATCGCTGCTTACATGCCTGCACAAAGCACGAGATCGGATCAGGCATCTGGGGGGGGTGGGGTGGGGAAAGAGACCCGCACTCTGGCGCCGCGTTCGAAGTTCTCGAACTGAATAGTTCCGCGCATATCGTAGCGCACAAGGGTGTCTATCAGCATCAGACCGGTGTTGGCAGATTTCAGCGGGTCGAAATCGGCGGGGAACCCGGCTCCGTCGTTGCACACTTCCAGCACATTTGTTCCATCACGCTTTTCCAAAGTCACTTCGACCCATCCCTGCCCATGCTTCAGAGCGTTCGAGATCAGCTCCGCTACGATCAGCGCCAGGGAGGTCGCCTGCTTGACGGAGACCGGCACATCGGCGATTCTGCATTCGAACGCATCGTGTCCAGCGGCCTTGGCGAGGTTTGGCAGGAGGCGATCGAACACGGACTGCACCGAGATATTGGCGTTCGGATTGTCCTGCTGCACCTGCTGCGTCAGAATGTCGTGGACGATGGAGAGAGTGCGAATCTGCTCGGCCAGGCGCTTCGCCTCGGAGATCGGAAGGGCCTCTTCATACTCCATCATCTGAATATCCAGCATCGCCGCGATCACCTGCAGGTTGTTCTTGACGCGGTGGTGGATCTCCGTCATCGCATCGCGGAGCTGGGCATTCAGCGCTTCGATCTGGGTCTGTGCGGTCTTGGAGTGCGTATTGTCGCGTAAAATCTTTACATAGCCGTGCAGACGGTTTCGGTCTTCGCTGTCGCGCAGTGCGGTCAGAATGCCGCTGGCCCAGAAGCGGGAGCCGTCTTTGCGCAGATGCCAGCGTTCATCCTCTGCCCGGCCCACCGAAGTGGCTGTCGCCAGTTCCAGCTGCGGCGCGCCCAGCCCTCGATCTTCCGAAGTAAAGATATGGAAAAACTCCATCCCGATGACTTCCGTCTCGACATAGCCGAGAATACGCTCCGCTCCCAGGTTCCAGCTGGCGACCCTGCCCTCCGGCGTCAGGGTAAAGATAGCGTAGTCGCGTACGTTTTCTTCGATGAGGCGCAGACGATCTTCATGGCTGATAGGAAAGGGATTGGGTTCGGTATCGGCAGACAAATTACAGCTCCCGGTGAAAACAGAGGCGCACATTCTTTGCGCCTGAGCGGACGAGCAGACTGTCGGTCACGAAGGACAGACGTTCGCAGGAATGGGTCCGGTCTCCACAATTCCTCCATTGTACCCTGATTGTGGCTTTTCTACCCACTGCGATAATTGGCGGACAGCTTTTGGCCTAAAGAGAAGGGAGAGTTTTCAGCGCCGCCATTCCAGGCCGACGGTGACGGTGAAGTCGGGGCCGATGTCGCTGAAATAGGGCAGCGTGTAGTTGTGGATATCGCCGTTTTCCGAGAAGGAGAGCGTAAGGACATGAGAGCGGTCGAGAAGGCGCTTATAGCCGAACGTCGCGGTGGTGCCCACCCTGTCGGCGAAGGAACTGCCGGTGCGGACGACGAGACTGCTGCCGTCCACCTGCAGCACGAAGCTGTCGCGATGGTTAGGATGGTATTCGATCCCGGCAAATCCCTGGATCATGCTCGGCTGTGCGCCCGGCACACGCACGGCGCGGCCCATAGCCACGCCGCCGACGTTGGCATAGAGATCGATCTCCCGCCCCACGCTATAGCGGAGATCGAGCGACAGACCTGCATCGACGCTGCCGCTGCCCAGCAGCAGCGCCGGATTGCCGGTCGGAAGTTTCAGCCCGAAGCGAAGCGCCAGCGCAGAACGCCGCTGAACCGGGATCAGACTGCGCTTTACGGTCAGCGTCGTCTCGCCCAGGCCGAAGGCATTGCCCTGATCGACCAGCGTATTGCCCTGCGCGTCCTTCAGCAGCAGCAGGCTCCGATACTGCGGGTAGGCGTCCCGCCCGGCCGGGTTGTCCGGTCCGTTGCCCTGCAGCCCAAACAGGCCATGATAGGCGCTCAGAAGGGGGTCCATAAAGCCGCCGTTGCGCCAGAGGAGCGCGCTCTCGACGCCGACCTCTACGCCGTGCCCTATACCGCGACGCCAGGTGAAACCGAGCCGCTGCACCTCATTGTCCTCTACAATGGTCGCGCCCTGCGAGGGCGAGGGGATCAGCAGATTGTTGGCGGCATCGAGCTGCAGGTCGAAGCGTTCGGCATGCCGGAGCAAAATATCGCCGGTTTCCGGGGTAAACTGTAGAAAGAGGAGATTATACGGACGCCGATTACGCACAGGAATCGGGCCAAGCGCTCCGGAAGAGGCCAGGCTGCCGGCAGTTTCCTGCGCTGTGACTGTCTGTCCTGCCGACAAACAGCAGAGGCCCAGCAAGAGACACCCCACAAACCGCAGCCCAGGTTTTCCAATCATCTGTCTCCTTATAAAACCCGAAAATCGACGCAGAGCGAAGCGGCTGTTCTGTCGGTGAAGCGTACTGCCGTGGCCGCCGTTCGCCGTCGCACTGTTCCTCCCCACAACTTTACCCTATACTTTAATACCTTATGGAACTTAGACGCATAAAATATAATACGCCAGAATACGAGCGGGTAGTAGCGCTGCGGCGGCGTGTGCTGCGCGCACCGCTCGGCCTCGACTTCACCCCGGAACAACTGGCCGCCGAAACCGACGACATTCATCTGGCCGGTTTTGAAGGCGAGGAGCCGGTCGCCTGCCTGATCCTGACGCCGGGGGAGGCGCATGAGTTCAAAATGCGCCAGGTCGCGGTCGCGCCGGAGCGGCAGGGCGAGGGGCTTGGCAGCAGGCTGGTCGAGTATTCCGAAACCGTCGCGCGCGCCGCCGACTGCCGCCGGATTATGCTTCTTGCCCGCGAAACCGCCGTGCCTTTCTACCTGCGCGCGGGATATGAAACTGTGGGAGACCTCTTTGAAGAGGTCGGCCTGCCCCACCGAAAGATGATGAAATGGCTGAGATAGCGCCTCCAGTGGAGAGGGCAGAAACACTGCTTCCAATGCAGGAAGCCGAGACGCAGTGTGTGCCGGACGTGCGCGTGAGCAGTATCTTTCGGCTCTGGCTGCCGCTGGCGATCAGCTTCGAGCTGATGATGCTTGAAGGCCCCTCGGTGCAGGGCGCGATCGGCCGGCTGCCCGCGCCCACCCTGAACCTGGCCGCGTGGGGGCTCGCCTTTTCGCTGGCGCTGCTCGTCGAGAGCCCGGTTATCATGCTGCTCGCGACCGCCATTGCGCTGGTGCGGGACGAGGACTCCTATAAGGCTCTGCGCCTGTTCGTGGTGACCCTCATGGGCGCGTGCACTCTGCTGACGGCGCTTGTCGCGTTCACGCCGCTGTTCGATCTGATTGCAGCCCACATTATGGGCCAGCCCGCTCCCATCGTCGCGGCGGCGCGGCCGGCGCTGCAGATCATGCTGCTCTGGACGGCGGCGATCGCCTGGCGGCGCTTCTATCAGGGGGTTCTGGTGCGTGCGGGACAGACGCGGCTGGTCTCGCTGGGCACCGCTGTCCGCCTGACCGTGACGATCGCGGTGGCGGGCAGTCTGCTGCGGTGGGGGCATCGGCC
>JAYTGR010000589.1:0-1447 GCA_043733205.1 Chthonomonadaceae bacterium | reverse complement strand
ATGGCGGCCGCACTCCCACCGGCCTCGACGCGCTGGAGTGGGCGCAGGAGGCCGAATCTTTGGGCGCGGGCGAAATCCTGCTGACCAGCATGGACCGGGACGGCACCCAGATCGGTTTCGATCTGGAGCTGACCCGAGCCGTCGCCCAGAGCGTGCGCATTCCCGTCATCGCCTCCGGCGGCGCAGGCACACCGCAGCACTGTCTGGAAGCCGTCACAGAGGGCCATGCCGACGCCGCCCTGATCGCCTCCATGGTTCACGACGGCATCTACACGATCGCACAAATAAAATCTTACCTCGCCGAACACGGCGTCTGTGTCCGACAATAACACAACCGCGCAGCGAAATCTTAGAACGCGCAGAGATCGTTACGTGTTCGGGCACCCCTTTCCGCGTCGGGAACGGGGGTGGGTCACCCGCTCACGCGGCGACAGACAAAGGAGTATTGTGGTGCAAGTTTTGCAGGGGCTGAAATTCGATTCTACAGGCCTGATTCCCGCCGTCGTGCAGGATGTGGTCAACGGACAGGTGCTGATGGTCGCTTATATGAACGCAGAGGCGGTCAGGCGCACCATCGAGAGCGGACGCGTAACGTTCTGGAGCCGTTCTCGTCAGAAATATTGGGTCAAGGGCGAAACATCCGGCAATATTCAAGTCGTAAAGGAAATGAGCGTAGACTGCGATCAGGACTGTCTGCTGATCAAAGTCGAGCAGACCGGTTCCGCCTGCCATGAAGGCTACCGTTCCTGTTTCTTTCGCCGAGTTACGGCAGGGGGAGAGACGCTGGAGGTGACCGATACGCCGCTTATGGGCGCGTACTGACGCTGCCCTTCCCGTGAAGAAAAGGAAAGCGCAGCGCGGCGCTGTCCTGGTGTGTGCCGAGTTTGGGGTGGACGTTTGCCAGTGAGGATAGAAGAGAGCCGGGGCTGCCGCAGGGAGAAAACCCCGTGCCATCTGGAGGGATAGAGTTCATGTCCGTTATCCGACGCTTTTTCGGCCCCCGGCGCGTGCTTGCCGCCGCTGCGGGGGGCTTCTCTATTTTCGGCCTGACAGCTGGCTCGGCCGCCCGCGCAGCCGAACCGCCTTATCCGGATATCATGCCGCTCAACCAGCTGAAAGCCGGGATGACCGGCTACGGACTGACCACGTTTCATGGCACGACGATCACGCGCTTCGAGGTCAAGATCATTGGGATCCTGAAAAAAGAGAACCTCGGGCGGGACCTGATCCTGATCCGCATGAGCGGCGGCCCGATCACGGAGCGCGGAGCCAATCTGATCCACGGCATGAGCGGCAGCCCTATCTACATCGGCGGCAAACTCATCGGTGCGTTCTCCATGGGCGAGGCGTTCCCCAAAGAGCCGACCGGCATGGTGACGCCGATCGAGGACATGCTCGATTCGTGGGATCCCAAAATTCCG
This sequence comes from Chthonomonadaceae bacterium, assembly GCA_043733205.1. Classification (GTDB taxonomy): domain Bacteria; phylum Armatimonadota; class Chthonomonadetes; order Chthonomonadales; family Chthonomonadaceae; genus JANXLO01. The sequence continues at coordinate 26 of JAYTGR010000589.1, read as the reverse complement.
CAGCATCCTGCCTATTTTCAGCCCGC
>JAYTGR010000588.1:0-1450 GCA_043733205.1 Chthonomonadaceae bacterium | reverse complement strand
AGTTGGCCGGACAGCCGCTGGCCGGTGCGCTGATCCTGAGCGACGGCGGCAATAACCTGGGCCAGGATCCTATTATGGCAGCGGATGCGGCGAAACAGGCAGGGCTGCGCGTCAGCACCATCGGCGTCGGCGATCCGACCAAAACCAAAGACATTGCCCTGCTTAGCGTCCTTGCAGACGATACTGTCCGCGTCAACAACACGGTCACAGTCTATGTCGCGCTCTCTCAGCGCGGCTATGCAGGCAGAACCATCGGGGTGACCCTGCGGCGCGGGAATGAGGTGGTCGGACACGAGTCGGTGCGCCTCGCCCCGGACGATCAGAAGCAGGAAGTGCATTTCAACTATGTGCCGTCGCAGGGCGGGCGCTTCACCTACACGGTCGCGGCGGATGTGCTGCCCGGTGAACTGACTGCCGCCAACAATCACAGCGCGTTCATCCAGACAGTCATCAGCAAGCGGCTGAAGGTACTCTATGTCGAGGCGGAGCCGCGCTACGAATACCGGTATCTGCACAACGCCATCATGCGCGACACCAGTCTGGACTTCGCCTGCCTGCTGCTCTCCGGCGACTCGGCGAACAGCGGCGGCGAGGGCAATATCTCCGTTCACGGTTTCCCGGCAACCGAGAAGGAGCTGTTCGAATACGACATCATCGCGCTGGGCGATGTGCCGCGCTCCTACTTCTCCGACGCCCAGCTGGTGATGCTGCGCCGTTTCGTCGAGGATCGCGGCGCGAGCCTGCTGGTCATCGCCGGAGAGCAGCATATGCCGCATGAGTTCGCCGGCACACCGCTGGAAGCCGTTCTGCCCGTCTCGGTAAGCTCCTCTCCCGATCCTCTCAACACGGATCAGCCGTTCGAGTGGCAGCTGACGCCGGAGGGCCGCTTAAACCCCGTCATGCAGCTGGAAGACACCAGTGTGGCCAACGACCACACCTGGACCACGCTGCCCGGCATGTTCTGGGCGGCAGGCGTACAGCGTGCCAAGCCCGGTGCGACCGTTCTCGCAGTCCATCCAACCCGCCGTAACGCCGACGGCCCCTATCCTCTCGTCGCCTTCCAGCCTTTCGGAGCGGGCAAATGTTACATCCAGCTGGTTGACAGCACATGGCGCTGGCGATGGCGTGTCGGGGATCGGTACTTCTACCGTTACTGGGGCCAGGTGTTCCGCACTCTGACGCCGAAGGAGCTGCCCGGCAACAGCCGCTTCGTGCAGCTGAACGCCGACCGGGGTAAATATCTGCTGGGCGAGCGGGTACAGCTTACCGCCCGCCTGCTCGACGACTACTACCATCCGATCAAAGCCGAAAGCGCAACCGCTGCTCTGAAGCCGGAAAATGGCCCGGAGCAGAAGATCACGCTCCAGGCGACTCCGGGCGCGCCCGGCCTGTTCTCCGCGCAGATCCAGCCCGACCGCATCGGCAAGTTCGATGTCTCTCTGACCTCGCC
>JAYTGR010000587.1:0-1454 GCA_043733205.1 Chthonomonadaceae bacterium | reverse complement strand
CTCCCATGCGCGAGGGCCGTCTCCTGCCCGACGGCAGCCGCGACACCTGGACACGCAGCGAAGAGATCGAATACGCCAACGCGCACGGCCTGGACATCCCGCAGACCAAAGACAAGATCTGGAGCGTAGATGAGAACCTCTGGGGCCGCAGTATCGAGGGCGGACGCCTGGAAGAGCCCGACTACGCGCCCCCGGAAGAGATCTTCCACTGGACCCGCAGTATCGCGAACTGCCCCGATACGCCGCGCACTCTGCACATCGGCTTCGAGAACGGCGTTCCGGTCTCTCTGGACGGCGAACGATTCGGCAGCCTCGACCTCGTCGTCGAACTGAACAAGATCGCCGGGGAACATGGCATCGGACGAATCGACATCATGGAAGACCGGATGCTCGGCCTGAAAGTGCGTGAGAACTACGAGTGCCCGGCTGCCGTCGTGCTGATCACAGCCCACAAAGCGCTGGAGGCGCTGGTCTGCACCGCAGGCGAGCTCAAGTTCAAGTCCTCCGTAGACAGGGAGTGGGGCGAGCTGGCGTACAAGGGACTCTGGCTCGATCCGCTGCGGGAGGATCTGGAGGCGTTCATCAACCGGATTCAGCACCGTGTCACTGGCACGGTCATCATGCGGCTCGTCAAGGGCAGTGCCATCGTTATCGGACGCAGCAGCGAAGCGGCGCTCTACAACGAAGACCTCGCCTCCTTCGACAGCAAGACCTTCCAGCAGGCCGATTCGCTCGGCATGGTGAAGACCCACGGCATGCAGTCCAAACTCTACTGGCAGCTGAAACAGCAGGGCAAGATCCTGAGCGGGATGCGCGAAGAGCCGATGCTGATCGGCAGTGGGAAGAAGCAGGAGCCCAATGCGTAAACTCTGGGGCGGACACTACGATGAGCCGACCGATGCGCTGATCGAGCGGCTGAACAACTCCCTGCGCTTCGACGCCCGGCTCTGGAGGCACGATATTCAGGGCAGTATCGCACATGCGGCCATGCTCGGAACAGTCGGCATTATTCCTTTAGCAGAGGCGGATCAGCTCGTCTCTGGCCTTACGGCGCTGGAGGCGGATTTGGCCGCCGGAAGTGTCGAACTCCCTGCGGATGCGGAAGACGTGCATACGGCGGTCGAGGGGCTGCTTCGGGATCGTCTTGGTCCGGTCGCAGGCAAACTTCATACCGCTCGCAGCCGCAACGATCAGGTCGCGACCGATATCCGCCTCTATCTGCGCGAAGTCTGCGAACGGGCAGATCAGGAGCTGGCCGCGCTGCAGCAGGCGCTCCTCGATCACGCCGCTGCGGGGATCGACACCGTTCTGCCGGGCTTTACGCATCTTCAGCACGCGCAGCCTGTCGTTCTAGCGCACCATCTGCTCGCCTATTTCTGGATGCTGGACCGGGACCGCGAGCGTCTGGCCGATACGCGCGGCCGGGTCAATCGACTGCCGCTTGGGGCGGGGGC
>JAYTGR010000586.1:0-11643 GCA_043733205.1 Chthonomonadaceae bacterium | reverse complement strand
GGCGCCCTGCAGCCAGTGCGTCATCGCTGCAGCCCACAGGCGGACGAAGAACTGCGCGGTCGCGTTCGATCCGTCCCCGACATCGACCTGCACCTGCTCCCCATTCGAGATACGGCCATGCAGATGGGAAGTCCGCTCCAGAACCGGCATAAGGCGATCGACAGCACGTTCGTCTTCCCAGCCGTAAAACTCGCCGCAGACCACGAGGTGCGAGAGATCCGCTGTAAAACGAATATCCGGAACCTGATCGATGAGCTGTTTGATCTGAGGCAGGTTTTCAGTGAAGTTGTTGCGATGGATCTCGACAAAGAAAGCCAAGCCTGCATCGTTGGCGATCTTCCGCCCCTCCCGCACCAGCGCCGCCACTTCTCCGAGCGGCGTAAAGGCATCGGCAGGCTGCGCAAATATAAAATCGGCCTTTAGACGCTTGGCGCGCTCCACGGTCGCATGGACGTCCTGGAGCTGAAAGGGCCGATGCCCCAGGATGAGCCGCAGCCCCTGCGCATCCAGCGCTGCTCGGTGTTCGGCTTCGTCCTTATCGGTGAGCCAGCACTCGACCGCCTCAAACCCTGCCGTTTTCACACACTGCATCTTTTCAGCCAGCGTCCACTCTACGGGAGCGTTGAACGGCAGCTTGATCAGAGACCAGAGAGAGTGCTGAATTCGCAGGCACGGTGGGGAATCGCTGCCATCGTTGAAGCGCACAAAGTTAGCTGTCATTCGGCTGCCTCCAGCACTGTTCGGGCCATCGTTACATCCAGCGCTATCTGCGCTGTCAGAGCATCGAGAGAATCGTATTTCAGTTCGTCGCGCAGCCGCTTGACGAACCGGATCTCCATCCCCCGCCCATAGATGTCCGCAGAGAAGTCCAGCAGATAGGTCTCGATAGACCGTCCTGCGCCTTCGATTGTTGGGCGGCTGCCGATACTGCACGCGCCGCCGAAGATCTGCCCATCGTCGAGGATCGTGCGCACGGCGTAGATGCCGTCGGCCGGCACGACCTGCCGACAGGTAAGCGCCAGGTTGGCAGTCGGATAACCCAGTGTGCGGCCCAGCTTCTGTCCCTCGACAACGGTGCCTGCAAGCAGAAAGGGATGATTCAGCAGCGTTTCCGCCTCGGCAATGTCTCCCGCGCGAAGACGCTCACGGATCCGCGTGCTGCTTGCAGGCAGATCCCCCACGAGTACCGGCTGCAGGGAGTGCAGCACGAATTGGAACTCCGCCTGCGCCTCTGCGAGATACGTCACATCGCCGGCACGGCCCTTACCGAAACAGAAATTTGCGCCGACGATGATCGCCTGTGCGCCGAGTTTGTCTTTGACAATCGACTGCAGAAACACATCGGGAGTGAGCTGAGCGAGAGAACGATCGAAACGGAGGATGACCAGGCCGTCCGCACCAAGTTCCGCGAGGAGGCGATTTCGCTGATCCGGTGTGGTCAGCAGGCCCGGCACGCGATCAGGCGCGAGCAGCTCGGCGGGATGGCGGTCGAACGTCAGGACGAGTGCAGGCCGACCGTGGGCGCGCGCATCTTCGACGGCGGCGCGTACGATCGTTTGGTGACCGATATGGACACCATCGAAGGTTCCGACAGCCAGGGAAGAGGCGGTATAGGGTTGTGGGAGTGTTTCCAGTCCCTCGAATACTTTCATCGTGACGTTTACACTTCGCTTCGTAAGACCCTTCCGAAAGGCACAGGCGTCATTCGGTGGGTTCCGAGGGGAAGACTTTCACAGGATGCAGGAACTCTGCATCTAATTTCGCAATGCCGCACATGAATCCTGCGCTGTCCAGCACAGCGGCTGGGGACGCCTCGGCGAGCGGGTCGCCATCGAAACAAAGTTCGCTGCGCAGGACGGCCTGCCCCATTCGGAAGCGAGTGAGCTGCCCTTCATTCAGGCGAGCAGCGCTCCAGTCGGCAACGACCTTTTCGAGCGGGATGAGGACCGTCCCGAGTGTCTGCGCCTCCGCGCGGCTGCGCAGTTCTTCCAGTGAGTGCGCTGCGGCCAGCGTAAAGGCGCCCTCCGCTGTTCCGACCCAGGTGCGCAGAAGTGTCTGCATCATACCGCCGGTTCCGGCAGCCGCGCCGATGTCCGCTGCCAGCGTTCGGATGTAAGTTCCTGTCGAACAGGTTATCTCCAGTGTCGCATGCGGTCGCAGGCCGGGCTGGAACGCCGTCAGTTCCAGGGAGTCGATCTGAACCGAGCGGGCCTCGCGCTCCACGGTGATACCGGCGCGTGCCAGCTCGTAGAGCCGTTTGCCTTCGTGATGACGGGCAGAGACCATCGGTGGAATCTGCTCTATTGTACCCCGAAACAGGGACAGCAGGGCGAGAAGTTCCGCCTCGGTAACGTGTTCTGCAGAGCGTTCGACGAGGATATTGCCGGAGGCGTCCTGGGTATCCGTCTCTACACCTAATACGATCTGCGTGACATAGTGTTTGCGGGCAGCCGTCAGATATTCGACCAGACGGGTCGCATTGCCGATGCAGAGCACCAGCACGCCCGTGGCATCCGGGTCCAGCGTGCCCGTATGTCCTACCCGTTTGGTGCGGAAAAGCCGCCGCAGCACATCCACGACATCGTGCGATGTCATTCCCGCCAGTTTGTTCACCACCACCACGCCACTCACCGGCGATGCCATCCTCACGCCCATCTCCTCTTCCTGCCCAGCATCAGCCTAACTGCCGCACCGTCTCTGCAACAACGGCGCGCTCGACATCGGCAAGCGGCGGCTCTGCGGAACAGCCAGCGGCCAGTTTGTGTCCGCCGCCGCCGAATACGTTCGCGATACGATTGACGTCGGCCCCATCGCGCGCACGCAGACTGATACGCACCTTTCCACCGGGCACCTCACGGAACAGAATTCCGACCTGAACGCCCTCAATGGAGCGCACATGGCTGACGATGCCTTCCGTATCGGCGTCGGTGGCATTCAGATCCGCAAAGTCCTCCGCACGAACATGTGTCCAGGCCACACGCCCATCCTCCGTCCGCTGCAGTGAATCGAGGGCACGACCCAGCAGTTTTATGCCTGCGTACGACTTGTTCTCGAAAACGAGTTCTGTGATAGGGGCCGGAGCTGCGCCCAGCTTTTGAAGGCGGGCAGCCAGCTGAAAGGTGCGGGGGGTGACATTCAGAAAGCGAAAGGAGCCGGTATCCGTGATCAGCCCCGTCATCAGGCACTCGGCGACCGCCTTATCGGCGAGTTTACGTCCCCACAGTTTGCCGAGAGCCAGGATCAATAACCACACGATTTCCGCCGTTGCCGCAGCCGTCACGTCGAGAAGACGGATGTCCCCGAAGACGCCATCCGCCACATGATGGTCGATATCGATCAGTTTCGGCGCCGACTCGATGGCGGGAACCACACTGCGTCCGATCCGCTCCAGCGCACCCGCATCGCAGACGATGGCCAGATCGAAGTCCCGCCTTTCGGTGCCAGTGACAATCCTATCGGTCCCCGGCATCCAGCGATAGATATTCGGGACACCGTCCGTGCTGATCGCCGTGACATCCTTGCCTGCCTGGCGCAGGACATGGGCGAGCGCCAGAACGCAGCCCAGCGTATCGCCATCCGGGTTGACATGTCCCGCGAGGACGATACGCTGTGCTGCGTCTATGGCCGCTGTAGCAGCCTTGAACTGCTTTCTCATGAGACTTCGTGCGAGCCTTCCGGCTCGACGACCGCCTCTGCCACATCGGTTTGCGGTTTGAGATCGCCCTCGACGGAATGCAGCAGTTCAAAGATCCGCTGTCCCCGGGCGATGCCTTCGTCCAGGCGAAACTCGATATCCGGTGCGAGACGCAGATGGACGCGGCGCGCGAACTCACCGCGCAGAATTCCGCTCGCGCTGTTCAGCGCCTTCAGAGTCTGCTTCTGCTCTAATTCCGTGCCGTAGATGCTGACGAAGACTTTGGCATGACGGAGATCGCGCGTGATCTCCGCTCCCGTCAGGGTCAGGAAGCCGATGCGTGGATCGCGCAGATCGCGCCGAATCATCTCGCTCAGTTCCTGAACAAGCTGTTCCTGAATCCGTTCCTGTCGAACACTCATACTCTTTTCTCGATCTTTCAGGGGTCGATGCGGAGTCAGAACATTTCCAACTCCACCTCCCCAACTTCCACCGCCGGATTATTCTCCAGCGTATTCACCACTTTGTCCAGCACCTGATTGACATACGCTTTGTCGTTGGATACGAAGGCGATGCCAATCGTGGCTTTGCGCCATTTGTCGAGATCGTCTACTTCGGCGATCGAGATGTTGAACTTCTGCCGGGTCGTCTCGATGAGACTCTTGACGACCTGGCGTTTGTCCTTCAGCGACTCCGCCGCGTGCAGGTAGAGGACGACGGTGAGGGTTCCGATATGCATGGTCATGTTGGTCTGCCCCTCCCCCACTACGGAGGTTCTGCGGTCGGGGCCGGGACCGCCCGTTATCAGACGCGTTCGATTTCGCGCATCTCGAACACTTCCAGAATGTCACCGGGCTGGTACTCTTCCTTCCAGTCTCCGATAGTGATACCGCACTCGTAGCCTGCGGCTACCTCACGCACATCGTCTTTGACACGCTTGAGCGACTCGATACGGCCGGAGGTGTTCATGACATCCTTGCCGCGTCGCAGCCGAACGTAGGCACCGCGCAGGATCTTGCCTTCCGTGACATAGCTGCCTGCGATGTAGATGCCGGTCGAAGTCTTGAACTTCGCGCGCACCTCGGCCTTGCCCAGCGGCACCTCTTCGTAGATCGGCGTCAGCATCTTCTTCATGGTCTTTTCGACCGCTGCGACCAGATCGTAGATGATGTTGAACGTCAGGACGGTCACGCTGTCACGCTCGGCGGCGCGCTGTACGGCCGGTTCGGAGCGCACGTTGAAACCGATGACGGTGCTGCCGGTCGCCTCCGCGAGCTGGATATCGGACTCGTTGATCGTCCCGACCCCGCTGGCCTTGATGACAAGCCGTACTTCCGCCTCTTTTTTGTTCTCTTCTACTTTGATGAGCTGTCCGACGACCGCTTCCACGCTGCCCTGAACATCGCCTTTGATGATGACATTGAAGTCCTTGGACGGCCCAACCTGTTTCGAAAGTTCGGCGAGAGTCATTTTCTTGCCGGTAGCGCCCATCCGCACGATCCGGTCCCGCTGCATTCGCCGCTCGGCGATGGCACGCGCCTCTTTGTCGGATTTTACGACTTCGACGACATCGCCCGCAGACGGTGCGGCATTCAGTCCGATGATCTCGACCGGAGTCGACGGCGGGGCTTTGACCAGCTTCTCACCCTTGTCGTTGGTCATCGCGCGCACTTTCCCGTACGCCACGCCTGCCACGACCGCGTCTCCGGCGCGCAGTGTCCCGCTCTGCACCAGCATCGTTGCGACGGGGCCGCGGCCGGGCGCGACTTTGGCCTCGACGATTGCACCGATGGCATGGCCACTCGGGTCTGCTTTCAGTTCCGCGACATCGGCCAGCAGCAGCACATAGTCCAGCAGATCGCTGAGGCCCATCCCTGTCTTAGCTGAGATCGGTACGGCGATGACATCGCCGCCATACTCTTCGACGACAAGGTTGTGTTCGGTCAGCTGGAGTTTGACACGCTCGGGCGTCGTATCCGGCTTGTCCATCTTGTTGACCGCCACAATGATCGGTACTTTGGCCTCCTGCGCATGGTGGATCGCCTCTACGGTCTGCGGCATGATTCCGTCATCGGCGGCCACGACCAGGATCACGATGTCGGTCACGCTGGCGCCGCGCTGGCGCATCGCGGTGAAGGCGGCATGACCGGGGGTATCGAGGAACGTGATCTTGCGCTTCTCGCCGTTGTGATCGACCTCGACCTGATACGCACCGATATGCTGGGTGATGCCGCCGAACTCGCCCTCGACGACGTTGGTCTTGCGGATCGCATCCAGCAGCGTGGTCTTGCCGTGGTCAACGTGTCCCATGATCGTAACGATCGGCGGACGGGACGCCAGCGCGCCGCCCGGCGCTTTATGTTTGGCGAGAACCGCAGCGACTGTCGGCTTCAGTTCTGCTTTAATGCGTACGGTATAGCCATAAGCCCCTGCCAGCCGCTCTGCGAGTGGCCGCGACAGGCGCTGATGCGGGCCTACCAATTCACCGAGGTCCATCATCTTTTTGACTGCCGTATTCGCCTGGACGCCCATTGCTTCCGCCAGATCTTTCAAAGTAGCATCGGCGGCGATCTCCGCGATCTTCTCGGTCGAAGCAGATTTGCCCAGCAGTCCACGCACCGTATTCGCCGTATCGGGATCGAGGAGCGCCGTAACACCGGCTACGGCCACGCCCAGATCCTTCAGTGTATTGACCATCTCGGGGGTGGTCATCTTCAGTTCTTTCGCAAGGTCCGTCAGTCGGATGCCCGCAATAGCTGTCATATAGTCTCTCCCTCATTCTCTTTCCACATAATGGGCGGCATCTCTGCACTCCCGGTCGCCTGGCTGGCATGTGCCGCAGGCGGAATCGTCAGCCTATTTCGCAGGAGGATCGGCTCCGGCCACAGCCGTCTCCGAGGCTGCCTCCCCGCGCGTTGTCTCCCCAGCATTTCTGCGAGCGGCCGCATGCGCGGCCAGCTCCTCATAAAACACGGGTGGAATTCCGGACACTTTCAAAGAGCGTTCCAGCTGTCTGCGTTTCTGGGCGAGCGCCACGCATTCCGTTCGCGCGCAGACGTAAGCTCCCCGCCCCGAAACCTTGCCTTTCGCATCGTAAAGGACGGAGCCGTCTGCCTGGCGCACAATGCGCATCAGGTCTCGTTTTTCGTCGGTTTCACGGCAGGCGATACAGGTACGAATCGGAATATGTTTGCGTTTGCCCATAGTGTGTGTTCTGTTGAACTCGGGAAACAGCGTGTGGAAAGAAGAGGATGAGAGGAGACGCGCTCAGCCGCTCCGGGAGGAGCGAACCCCGTCCGACGCCAAAGGGCGACGGAACAGCGCGAAGTCGCGGACGACGAAGGCAAAACGAACCGCCTTCGCACGAAACATCGGCTAATTCATCGGCTGTCTCCCGAAGGCCGAAGCCCGCCTGCACCCTGCGGCGGTCCTGCGGCCCCGAATCTCTATTCCTATCGTTCTCACTGTGTTTTCAACCGAGTTATTCCTCGTGGAGAGGTCAGGATGCAGGTTATGGGCCTGTCCCGACTCTCTCCGGTCCAATCGAATGGTAAGGTCGTTCCGGCGATGCATTACGACCCTGGTTCCGTGCCATGGGGCACTGTCTCTTCGGAGACGCTCTCCTCTGGTTCTATACGTACGGCGGACGCATCCTGACTGCCGTCGGCCTCGGTCTCTTCCGCTCCGATGTGGCCATTGCTCTCCGCATCAGGTGCATCTCCGATGACGGATGCGCCGATGGTATCGTTGGCGGGAGTCACATCGTCCTCCTCGTCGTCCTCATCCGGGATCGGTGTCATCGCGATGAGCGCAGCGCGCGCGACCTGCGCCTCACTGCGAATATCGATCCTCCAGCCGGTAAGGCGGGCAGCCAAGCGAACGTTCTGACCGGCCTTGCCGATTGCGAGCGAAAGCTGATTGTCCGGCACGACGACGAACGCGCTCTTTTCGTCCTCTTTGACGATCACTTTGACGGCTTTGGCCGGTGAAAGCGCTTCCGCGATAAAGAGGGAGTTGTCCGCATTCCAGCGCACGATATCGATCTTTTCGTCGTAGAGTTCGTTGACCACAGCCTGCACCCGCGCGCCGCGATGCCCGACACACGCGCCGACCGGATCGACCTTCTCATCGCGGCTCATCACCGCGATTTTGGAGCGCGCACCGGGTTCGCGGGCGACACTCTTGATGGTAACGATACCTTCCGAAATCTCCGGAACTTCCAGCTCGAACAGCCGGCGGATAAGACTCGGGTGGGTGCGGGAGACGACGACCTGCGGCCCCTTGACTCCGTCCCGCACTTCCAGCACATAGACCTTGATGCGGTCGTTGAACCGGTACGGTTCCGACTCGACCTGCTCCTGCCGAGGCAGAATGGCGTCGAGTTTCCCCAGAGTAATGACCACGTTGCCGCCTTCGCGGCGCTGCACCGTTCCGGTCACGACTTCGCTGACCCGCTCGTTGTACTCGTCGAAAATCTTGCGGCGCTCGGCCTCGCGAATACGCTGCACCACGACCTGCTTGGCGGTCTGCGCCGCGATGCGCCCAAAGTTGCCCTGCGGCACCGGAATCTTGATCGGCTCCCCAATAAGGGCATCCGGATCCAGTTTCCGCGCTTCTTCCAGCGCAATCTCCTCCAGATCGTTTTCCACAACTTCAACGATCCTCTTTTCGACAAATACCGAAAAGGGGTGGGCGGAGCCGCGCTGCGGGTCGATCTGCACCTGAACTTCACCGGTTGGCAGCCTGGCTTCTCCGGTCGATGAACTGTTGCGCTTGTAGGCTGTCGCCAATGCCGACTCGACCGTCTCGATCAGAGTATCCAGCGGTATGTCTTTTTCTTTTGCAATTGCCTGCAGTGCTTCGAAAAATTCACCATTCATAGTAACGCGCTTCTCCAAAACAGGGTCGGCCTGGGGATCGATACGCCCTGGTCTCCGCTTGCAGCCCGGCAAACGAAACTAGTCCGCGCCGGAATCGCCATATAATACAAAAGAGTGGGTAGAGACCCACTCCTGGCAGACGGGTGTAATTTGCTGTAAGCCCTAGCAGTATATCACAGTCGGCTCAAAAAAGCAAGAGTTCGGGAGCATTTCGGAGCGCTCAGACGTACAGCAAGAGGCCCTCGTTTCTATCCGACCGTTTGAAACCTTCCCTGCCTCTCCAGCCCTTCCATTTTCGCCCCCTTCTCAGAAAAAGCCCGTGCCTTAAAGGATATTAATGCCGCTTTAAGCAGCATTTAAGGGAGGGGAGGTAAGATGCTGTTTGTCCGCTTTAGATTTCGCATGCACCGCTGCCCTGGAGATGATAGTCATGATGTTTGCAGTCCCTCGCTGTGTTCCCCTGCTGGCGCTGCCACTGCTGCTGGCAGCATGCGGACACAAGCAGACGAACGTTCTCGGCACTGCGCCTTCCGCTCAGCCGACGACGCAGGTGAGTCTGCTGTCGGCCAGGAGCGGAAGCGTCGTCACGATCCAGGGCGAAATGGTCGAGAAATGTCCTGTGGCAGGCTGCTGGTTTATGCTGCGCGACAGGACGGGCAGCGTGCGCGTCGATACCAAGCAGGCGGGCTTCGTCGTCAGCGAGGTGCCGCTGCACACCGTGATGACCGTGCGCGGAACGGTGGCCTCGGGTTCCGAGGGCGGGCTGAAGGCTTCCGGAGTACGCTACTGACCAGGCGCACAGGAATGGTCATGGCGCTGCTGGGCCTGACGCTCGGCACGGCAGCCCTCTCTCTGGCCCTTGCGCGCTCCTCTGAGCCGGGCGGCGTACAGGTCGCGCGTGCCAGAGCCGGCGATCTCGTGCTGCACGAGCAGGCATCCGTCGGCCTCTGTCCGTGGCGAAATCCAGACCGCGACCGGCACGCGTTCTTTCCGACGGCGACCGGCGTTCGGGAAGAAAACCTCATCCTGAGCGGCAGACGTCCTGAAACAGCCCGTAAACTCGGACGGCCGAGCACCGGGGAAGAGAACGCTTTGAAGGTCTATCGCATTCTGCACCACGATCGGGTTCTGGGCACGGTCGCGGCCCGCCGTGTGCGGGGAGAGTCCGGCGTTATCGAACTGCTGCTGGCGGTAGGCGCCGACGGCCGCATTGCAGGCGCCCGGCTGCAGCGCCTGCGCGAACCGGACGATGTCACGCGCAGTCTGCAGTCCTCCGCCTGGCTCGGAGCGTTCGCCGGCAAAAAGGAGGACTCGTCGTGGCGTCTCGGAGCGGAGATACCCGACGTCATTCCTGCTGCGCGCTCCTCCGCTGCGGCCATTCTCGATGCCGCGCACACCCTGCTCGTTCTGCTGGCGGTCGCGGATGCGATGCCGGGATCCGCAGGAGCCGCCCACTGATGCTGACGCTTGCCCTCCAGAATCTGACCCGACGCCGGTTTCGCAGCGCGATCACCATCGCAGGCGTCGCGGCCGCAGTCGGGTGCCTCGCCTGTCTGCTGGCCTTCGGAGAAGGCTACCGCAATGGACTGCGGCGCGAACTGGATGGGATGGGCATGCAGATGATGATGGTGCCGCTCGGCTGCCCCTACGACGCCGCCGCGCGGGTGCTGAAAGGCCGAACCCTGGACGTCTCCCTGCCGCTGGCCGCGCTCTCGACCGTGCGGAACGACCCGGCGGTGGCGCTGTCCGCCCCCCTCCTGATGGCGGCCCTGCCCCGCCCGTCGGAAGGCCGCACCGACTGCTGGGTCGGCGTCGATGCGTCCGTCCGTCCTCTCAAACCCTGGTGGAAACTGACAGCAGGCTCGGCCTGGTTCAAAGACGCAGACAGCGTGATCCTCGGATCGGAAGCCGCGTCCACCGAACTGCGTTCGGTCGGCGATACGCTCTACAGCCCGGAGACGGGCCGGCGCTTTCGGGTCTGCGGCATTCTCGAACGGAGCGGCACCAGCGACGACAGCCTGTTCTTTATCCCTCTCCAGACGGCCCAGACTATGTTTCATCAGCCCGGCCGTCTGACCGCCATCGCGATCCGCCTGAAAGATCCGGGCATGGTCACCGGAGCGATCGAACGCCTGCAGCAGACTCCGGGAGCCCAGGTCGTGACGCTGGCGGAGATGTTAGGCACGTTTTTGAACCTTGTGGGAGCGGTGCGCACTCTGGTTATGGCGGTCGCCGTTCTGGCGGTCACGATCAGCGTCCTCACGGTGTTCAACACCATGCTGGCGTCGGTCCTGGAGCGCACCGGCGAACTTGCCATCCTGCGCGCGGTCGGCGCGTCCCGCTGGCAGGTCTTTCGGCTGCTGGCGCTCGAAGCGCTGCTGCTCACCGTGATCGGCAGTCTGCTGGGCCTTCTGCTCGCTCTGGCGGCCGGACATGGCATCGAGACAGTCGTGCGTCAGTTCGTGACCCTTGCCCCTGCGGGCAGTCTGCTTTCGCTCTCCGCGACCGTCGCAGGACAGTGTCTGCTGGTCGGGCTGGGGACGGGCCTCCTGGCAGGGCTCTATCCGGCCTGGCAGGCCAGCCGCCTTGCGCCCGCCCGCGCGCTCCGAACCGTGTGAACCTGACCGAGGACGCTTTATGCACTGGATTTCGCTCGCCTTAAAAAATGCAGGCAGACGCAGACTGCGCACCGGAGTCACGGTCAGCGGAGTCGCGATCGCAATCGCCGCCCTCTTCAGCCTGCTGTCGTTTCAGCGCGGCTACCAGGCCGGGATGCAGAACGAACTGGAACGTCTGGGGGCACATGTCCTGGTCGTGCCGAAGGGCTGCCCATATGATGCCGCATCCATCGCACTGCACGGCGCGAGCTGGCCCTGTTACCTGAAAGCCGACTATCTCAAGCGTGTCGCCCAGACGTCCGGGGTCGCGATAGCCGCTCCGATCCTGATGAACGCCGTCTACGACAGCAGCACAGGCGAACAGTTCGTCTATCAGGGCGCGGAGCCGGGACTGCTGGCAGTCAAACGCAGTTGGCATATCAGCGGCAGTTTCCCTCGGCAGGCGCGGGGCCGGCTGCTGGGCGCACACATCGCGGCGAAACTGCATGTCAGGGCTGGGCAGGAGTTTGCA
>JAYTGR010000585.1:0-4456 GCA_043733205.1 Chthonomonadaceae bacterium | reverse complement strand
CCAACTTCGCCATGAGCGCCGATCATCCCAAGGGTGCGCCCAAACTCGACCGTGAGTCCACGATCAAGTTCGCAGGTCTGGCCGGGGCGCCTGCCAAGGTGGTCGCGTTTGCGGCCAGCACGGTCACGCGTATTACTTTCCCTGCAGGCGCGGTGCTGAGCAAGGTGTCGACCGCGCGCAAACTGGAGCCCGGTGAAGACAGTCTTCCGCTGGGATCGCTGGACTACGTGCAGGGCGGCAGGACCACGACGATTCCGTTCGGGGAGTGGAAAAAGGGGTTCGCGATCCCGGCGGGAGCTGTGCTGGAAGCGCATCCTTATCGCGCAACTCTCTCCGGAGCGGCGTTCGTGAAGGATGGACAGCTGCTCCGCAACGCGCCCAAAATAGAGTTTCTGGAAGGGACGAGCGGAGTGATCGCTGCCGGAGCGACAGTTCCCAACGGACAGGCGAACAAAAAGTGGAGTGAACCGTTTGGGACCATGACCGGCAAGTACGGGCATCCGCTGCTCTACACCTACTCGCTGATCCTGGCGCTGGTGTGCGGCACGGCAGGTCTGCCGCATATTCTGGTGCGCTTCTATACCAATCCGGATGGACGTTCTGCGAAGCGGACGACCCTGTGGGTCATGGTGCTTATCGGGATCTTCTATCTGTTTCCGCCAGTCTGGGGCGTTATCGGACGTAATGTCATTCCGGAACTCTACGCCAACAATCTGACCGACTATGTCGTCATCAAACTGCCGATGGCGCTGACTGGGAACAAACTGCTGGGCCAGATCCTCAGCGGAATCACGAGTGCGGGGGCGTTCGCGGCTTTCATGTCTACCTTCTCCGGGCTTCTGGTCAGTATGTCGGGCGCACTCGCGCACGACATCTACGGCAAGATGCTGCGTCCGAACGCCTCCCAGGCCGATCAGATGAAGGCGTTCAAGGTCTCCGCTATTCTATGCGGCTGCGTTTCGGTGCTGCTCGGCCTGCAGGTAAAGTCCTTCGATATCGCGATGATGGTCGGATCGGCCTTTGCGATCGCGGCGGCGTCCTATTTCCCCCTCCTGCTGCTCGGCGCGTGGTGGCGGGGCCTGACCAAGCAGGGCGCGGCGGCAGGGATGCTGACAGGCGGCCTGCTGTCGCTGATCTCCATCGTCTGTTCGATGGCGATCGATAAGAAATGGCTGCATTGGGAAGTCGAGCCGCAGATCCGTACGATGATGGAGCAGCCTGCTATCTGGGGCGTTCCGCTCTCCATCGGAATTATGGTCGTGGTGTCGCTTGCCACGGCCGCCTATGTGCCCAAAGACGTCGCTCTCAAAATGCTGCGCCTGCATGCGCCGGAAGAGCTGGGCGTCTCGAAAAACTATATCGATGCAGACAGCGATCACTGAAAAAATCGCTTTTGGCTGCGCGGCACACTGTGTGTCGCCGGCAGCCTGAACGAAGAGGTAGAAATATGATAAGCACTCACCTTCTGGAAAACGAGGCAGCCCTCCTGGCTCTCCCGAGCGAAGCCGATGAGATCATGGCGCTCGACCGTGACTATGTGATGGGCACGTATGCCCGTCAGCCAGTCGTATTCGTGCGCGGCGAAGGAACACGCCTCTGGGACAGCGAGGGCCGTGAGTACCTGGATTTCCTGTCGGGGATCGCAGTCGTCGGGGTGGGGCATTGCCACCCGAAGGTAGCGGGCGCAATCGCCGAGCAGGCGCACCGTTTGATGCATGTCAGCAATCTCTTCCATAACCCGCTGGCTGCCAAACTGGCGGCGCGCCTGTGCAGACTGGCCGATATGGAGAAGGTGTTCTTCTGCAACTCTGGCGCGGAGGCGAACGAGGCGGCGCTGAAGATCGCGCGCAAGTGGGGCAAACAGAAGCGCGGAGCGGAGTGCTATGAGATCATTACGTTCACGGGATCGTTTCATGGGCGAACGATGGGAGCCGTCTCCGCGACAGCGCAGCCGAAGTATCAAGCGCCGTTCGCACCGCTGGTTCCCGGCTTTCTCTACGCTCCGCTGAACGACCTGGCAGTTCTGGACGAACTGATCACGGAAAAGACCTGTGCCGTGATGATCGAGCCCCTGCAGGGGGAGAGCGGCATCAACCCGGCAACCCCCGAATTTCTGGCCGGCGTCCGCGCCCTCTGCGATGAAGCCGAAGTCCTGCTGATTATGGACGAGATTCAGTGCGGAATGGGCCGCACCGGGCATTTTCTCGCCAGTCAAGGCGTGGGGGTGCGGGGCGACATCGTCACGATGGCGAAGGGGATCGCCGACGGATTCCCGATGGGGGCCTGCCTCGCCCGAGGCAGCGCCTCCACAACCCTCGTTCCCGGCGATCACGGCTCTACCTTTGCTGGCCAGCCGCTCGCCTGCGCCGCATCGCTCGCGACCCTGGACGTCATGGAAGAAGAGCGATTGATGGAGCGCGCTGCAGAGGTCGGCGGTCACTTCAAGGCGCAGCTCCAGGAGCTGCAGCAGGCGATGCCGGAGCGGATCAAAGAGGTGCGTGGACGCGGTCTGATGGTTGGCCTGCAGCTGAGCACGCCGGACGCCAGGGCGGTCCACAAATATCTGATGGAAGCGGGCATCGTCGCCAATGCGACCAGCGACAGCGTGCTCCGATTCGTCCCGCCGCTTGTCATAACGAAAGAAGAGTGCGACCGGGTCGTCAAAACAATCGAGCAGGCGCTTCGCGCACTATGAAACACGGGTAAGAGCGTTTAAGAGCTCCGTGTGGAGGACACGACTATGTGGCAGCGATTTACCGAACGAGCACGACGCGTCGTGTTCTTCGCACAGGAAGAGGCGGGGAGGTTAGGGGAAAACTATGTTTCGACGGAGCATCTCCTGCTTGGCCTGATCCACGAAGGCGAGGGTCTGGCAGGGCGTGTTCTGGCGAAATTGGGGGTCGATCTGGAGAGAACTCGCGAAGAAGCGCGCACTCTTCAGGATGGAGATTCCGCCAGCGCACATGGCGAAAACTCGCCTTCGATTGTCACGTCTTTGGAGACACCACGTTATACCAGCGAACAGGCTCTTGAGGCGACAATTCAGCTCGATGCTGCGAAATGGCGCGGACGTTCGCTTGTCTCGCTGTTCGATGTCTCCGAGAAACAGGTGGAAGCCGTTCTGGATGTCGCAGTGCGCCTCAAGGACCTGAGACGGCAGGAGAAGTTCGTCTATTTTTCGCACCCGAAGACTCTGGCTCTGCTGTTCGAAAAGCCGTCGCTGCGGACCCGTGTCAGCTTCGAAGCCGGCATGGTGCACCTGGCAGGGCACGCGATCTATCTCGCGCCGGGAGACGTCGGCCTCGGTGTGCGAGAGTCCGTGGCGGATGTGGCAGGCGGACTGTCACGGTGGGTCGATGCGATCGCCGCACGCACGTTCCAGCATGAGACAGTCGAGGAACTTGCGGCCAATGCGACCGTTCCCGTCATCAACGCGCTGAGCGACCGGGAGCATCCCATTCAGGCTCTCGCCGATCTGCTCACCATCATCGAGTCGAAGGGCACCCTTGGCAATCACCTCACACTGGCCTATGTCGGCGATGGCAACAATGTGCTGCACGCCCTGCTGCTCGCCTGCGCCAAAGTCGGGGTAAACTTAACTGCCGCCTGCCCGAAAGGGTACGAGCCTGCCCTGGCGTATGTCGCGGAAGCACAGCGCATTGGGGCAGGCGATGCCGGGACCGGAGCGCGCATCGAGATCGTGACCGACCCCGTGGAGGCGGTCAGGAACGCCGATGTCGTCTACACAGATGTCTGGACGAGTATGGGGCAGGAGGAAGAGAAGGCGGAGCGTCTGCAGATCTTCGCGCCCTATCAGGTCAACGCCGCGCTGCTGGCGCACGCCAAGTCCGACGTGATCGTTCTGCACTGTCTGCCTGCCCATCGTGAGGAAGAGATCACAGCGGAAGTGATGGATGCGTATAAGACGATCATCCTGGATCAGGCCGAAAATAGGCTCCATACTCAGAAAGCCCTCGTTGCCCTGATGCTGGGCCTGTGAGCCGATCGACAACTAAATTTAAGGAAATTAGAATAAGATGAAGAAGATCGTTCTGGTGTACTCCGGCGGACTGGACACCTCCGTCTGCATACCGCTGATGCGCGAAGAGTACGGATTCGACCATGTGATTACCGTGACTGTCGATGTCGGACAGCCTGCCGACGACATCAAACTCGCCGAGGAGCGCGCAGTGCGGCTCGGGACAGAGCACTATACGGTGGATGCCAAGGAGATGTTCGTTGAGCATTTCTGCTGGCCTGCCGTGCGCGCCAACGGCGACTATCAGGGCTATCCCATCTCGACCAGCATCGCCAGGCCGCTGATCGCTCTGAAGGCCGTCGAGAAGGCCCAGGAGCTGGGAGTAAACGCGTTTGGGCATGGCTGTACCGGCAAGGGCAACGACCAGTTCCGCATCGAATATATCATGCGCACTCTGCTGCCGGACGCCGAGATCAT
>JAYTGR010000584.1:0-1464 GCA_043733205.1 Chthonomonadaceae bacterium | reverse complement strand
CACAGGTCAGATCCGGGTTCGAGGCCAGCCGCGCGCGCAGCAGGCGCACGATATCTTCCGCCTCGCGCACCGGCGGCGAACTCAGATCGACATGGCCGAGGTCGATCCCCAGCCAGAGCAGATGCAGGTGGCAGTCGAAGAAGCCCGGCATCAGGGTTCTGCCGCGCAGATCGATCGTCCGTGTCTCGCGGCTGGCCAGATTGGAGACTTCGCGCTCGCTTCCGACCGCCAGGATGCGCCCATCGCTCCCGACGGCGATGGCTTCCGCTTTCGGAGCCGCCTCGTCCATCGTCAGGATCGTACCGTTCTTATAGATCAGCGTGGCGCGTGACATCAGCTCTGCTCCGTTCGCAGATCGATCACGCGGCCGCCGAGCAGTGTGAAGAGGGCTTTGCCCTGGACTTCTCTGCCATGAAAGGGCGTATTCCGGGACTTCGACTGGACCGCATTGCGGTCGATCTTCCACGTCATGTCCAGATCGAGCACTGTGATATCGGCCTCCGCGCCGGGTTTCAGCGTCCCGACCCCATCCGTCCAACCCATCACCCGCGCCGCCTCGCTTGTCATCTTCGCAATGGCTTCCGAGAGCGTGAGAATGCCGGTCTGCACCAGTGTGGTGTAGACGAGCGGAAACGACGTCTCCAGGCCGAGAATACCGAACGGTGCGTAGTCGAACTCGACCTCTTTCTCGTATTCGGCGTGGGGCGCGTGGTCGGTGGAGATAGCGTCGATGGTGCCGTCCTTCAGGCCCTGCCGGATCGCTTCGCAGTCCTCTTCGGTGCGGAGCGGCGGGTTCATCTTGGCGTCGGTGCGGTACCCGACTACCGCTTCGTCGGTGAGCGCCCAGTGATGGGGGCAGGCCTCGCCCGTTACCAGAATGCCGTCGGCCTTGGCGCGGCGCAGCAGTTCGACGGTGCCTGCGGTGGAGATATGCAGCAGGTGCAGGCGGCAGCCTGTGAGCTTCGCCAGCATGATGTTGCGCGCGACCGCAATATCTTCCGCAACCCTTGGGATGCCGGGTATCCCCAGCATCGTGGAGATATAGCCCTCGTTCATCGCGCCTTTTTCGGTCAGCCGCTTGTCCTCGTTGTGGGTCATCAGCGGTAAGTTCAGCATTTTGCAGTATTCCATGACATGGCGCATCGTGTCGGCGTGCTGCAGGGGAAAGGCGTCATCGGAGATGGCGACGGCGCCTGCAGCCTGGAGTTCGGCCATTTCGGTCAGCTGATCGCCCTCCATCGCCCGCGTCGCCGCGCCGATGGGGTGGACCCTGGCGCTGCCGACCTGCGCGGTGCGCTCCAGGATCTGCCGCACGACCGCCGCCGTGTCGATGGCGGGATGGGTGTTGGGCATGCAGCAGACGCGGGTGAATCCCCCTGCCGCCGCCGCTTTTGTCCCGCTTTCGAGGTCTTCCTTGTACTCGAAGCCCGGTTCCCGCAGATGGACGTGGATGTCGATCAGGCC
>JAYTGR010000583.1:0-4463 GCA_043733205.1 Chthonomonadaceae bacterium | reverse complement strand
TCCCGCAGGCACTCTGCTCTCGGCGCTGTTTTTTGGTGCATTGACTCAGGGCTGCCGCAATCTGTCGCAGTTTCAGGGTGTGCCCACGGTGCTGATCTATCTCGTGCAGGGGATGGCCGTGCTGGCCGTCGTGGGCGGGCGGGCATGGCGCGCCCGGCGAGCGGGAAGCGAAACCGTATGAGAGGAGCGACGCCATGACCGTCGTGGGAGGAGCCCTTCTCGGCACGCTGTCGCTGGCGACCCCCCTGCTGCTGGCGGCGTTAGGCGAGACTGTCGTACAGCGGTCGGGGGTGGTCAATGTCGGTCTGGAAGGCATGATGCTCACCGGTGCGTTTGCAGCGTTCGTGGGAACTGTGCTGAGCATATACCTGCCCGGACATATGGCGGGAGCTGCTCCCAACCCTTATGTCGGCCTCGTGGCCGCTGTGATCGCCGGGATGCTGATCGCCCTGCTGTTTGCACTCTTTGTCGTGCGGCTGGCCGCCAACCAGGTGGTTGTGGGCGTGGTCGTCAACCTGCTGGCGCTGGGCCTCACGGGAACGCTGTTGCGCATTCTGCCCCACACAGAGGGCAGTTTCTTGAACACGGAGGCACTGCCGCAGATCTTCTTTAATCAGACGATCCTGACGCCGTTCGCCGTGCTCGCCGTGCCAGCCATATGGTGGTGGCTGTACCGTACGCGGCGCGGGCTGGAGCTGCGGGCCTGCGGTGAACAGCCTGTCGCGTCCGAAGCCGCCGGTATTCCTGTGCTGCGCCGCCGCACAGGTGCAATTCTCTTCGGCGGGGCGATGGCGGGTCTGGCAGGCGCTTTCCTGTCGGTCGGGGATGTCCCGACCTTTCAGGAAGGTATGTCTGCAGGCCGTGGTTTTATCGCACTGGCGATCGTGACGTCCGGACGCTGGAATCCCTGGGGCTGCCTCGTCGCCGCACTGGTTTTCGGCTTGGCCGACAGGCTGCAGATTCAGGGCCAGGCCATCGGTCTGCACATTTCGCACGACCTGCTGCTGGCGCTGCCGTATGTCGCCACCTTGCTCATTCTGGCATTCGGGTCCGGCTGGAGCGTGTCCCCCGCCGCTCTGGGTCGCCCGTACCGCCGAACGTAATACAGCATCTCCCTGCGGGGAGGGAGGAACCCCACCCTGGCCCGGCCCCTTCTGAAGGGGAGGGAGTTTTCTGGAAGCCCCTCCTTACGAAGGAGGATTGGGGAGGTGTCTCCGGAAGCCCCTCTTTCGTAAGGAGGGGAGAGTACGAAGCATGGGTCTGAATCGTATAGGGGAAAGCAGGAAGAAAAAGCTTGCTGTGTTTTGAAAGGAACGTGCAAAGATGCTTGCCATGACGCGGCGCGTGATGTTTTCTGCAGCCCACGCCAATTGGATGCCGGAGAAGACGGCAGCCGAAAACGAAGCGCTGTTCGGACCGTCTGCTGGTCCGGAGCCCTCCGGAAATAACTTTTATCTCGATGTGACCGTAGAGGGCAAAATCGACCCGCTGACGGGCATCATCGTCAACATCAAAGATATAGACCAGATCGTGAAGGAGCAGGTGGTGCAGAATCTCGACAGAAAGTTCCTGAATCGTTCGGTCGCCTATTTCTGCGCCCGGCCCGTGACGCCCGAGACTCTGCTGGGTTACGTGCGTCAGCAGCTTCAGGATACTCTGCCACCGGCCGCGAAGCTGACCGCGCTGCGGATGGAAGAGACGCCCCTGCGCTTCGCGGAGTGGCAGGAGTCGGAACAACGTGAGGAAAAGGAGCGGGGCGCAATGCTGTTAACGCGTGTGTACGAATTTGCGGCATCGCATCGCCTGCACAGTCCGCACCTCTCCGATGAGGCCAACCGGGATCTGTTCGGGAAGTGCAACTATCCGCACGGGCACGGTCACAACTACATTTTGGAGGTGACTGTCGCCGGACCGATCGATGCCTGCACTGGGCGCGTCTGCGACGAGGCAGTGCTGGACGAGAGTGTCAATCGCGAGGTCGTCGATCGTTACGACCATCGCCATTTCAACTACGACATACCGGAGTTCGCGGACCTGATTCCATCGACGGAAGTGGTCACCAAGATGATCTGGGAACGCCTGGAAGCACATATCCCCGCGCCCGCCCGCCTCTACCGTGTGGTAGTTCGCGAGACGGCACGTAACATCTTCGAATACCGGGGAGAGGACCACTGACCATCATGGTATCACGACTAGAAGAGATTT
Organism: Chthonomonadaceae bacterium; assembly: GCA_043733205.1. Taxonomy (GTDB): domain Bacteria; phylum Armatimonadota; class Chthonomonadetes; order Chthonomonadales; family Chthonomonadaceae; genus JANXLO01. Next base: position 2,258 of record JAYTGR010000583.1, on the reverse strand, counting down.
ACGGGGCGCTTTTGGAGGAAATCGGCGAAGATCCAGAGCGCGAGGGCCTTATCAAAACGCCCCACCGCGCCGCCGAAGCCCTGCGCTTCATCACGCAGGGCTATCAGCTGAGCCTGGAAGAGGTCGTCAACGGCGCCATCTTCCACGAGGACACAGACAATATGGTCATCGTGCGCGACATCGAGTTTTTCTCGATGTGCGAGCATCATCTGTTTCCGTTTTTCGGCCACGCGAATATCGCCTATATCCCTAATGGCAAAATCATTGGGCTTTCGAAGCTGGCGCGAATCACCGACATGTTCGCGCGGCGTCTTCAGGTACAGGAGCGCATGACCATACAGATCGCGAATGCGATTCAGGAGGTTCTCGAACCCAAAGGCGTTGCCGTCGTGATCGAGGCCAAACATATGTGCATGATGGCGCGCGGCGTGGAGAAGCAGTGCAGCGATATGGTCTCCAGCCACGTCATCGGAGCCTTCCGCGAAGACCGCGCCACCCGCGCCGAATTCATGAATCTCATCGGTAAAAACCACTGAGACTAATCGAAGCAGAACAGCCACCCTGTTGGATCGAAGAGCGGGTCAGATTCCCCGCTCTTCGGTACGTCTGGCTTTCAGAGGGATCAATTCGTAGACAGCGGTGCCTCCGGCGGTCAGAGTCGTCGTGATTTCTGTGGCGGCAGGCGAAATCGTTTTACCGGTCCGGGCCTCTTTTACCATAAAGGAGCCGGGCAGAGAGAGCGTATACGGGCCTGGTTTGGCGCTGTGGAGGGCCACGATGTGGGCGTTGGCGACGACCGCGATGTCGGCGTCTCCGGTATCGAGATAGAGATGCACGCCGGCGGCCCGCAGTGCATTCCGCAGCAGGGTGCGCGGCACGGGGAAGACGCCGAACACGATGCTGTTCCACTGTGGGAAGCGGAAGACGGCGAAACTGGTTTTATTGTTGGAGTTGGCTCCCAGGCGCGTCAGATGCTTGTCCGCCAGGGTCACGGTCGGCGAAAAGGCTTTCTCCATTCCGAAGTGCGATCCCGCGTGATACCCCCAGGTCAGAGGGTCGTTCGATTCCGCGATGCGGACACGCAGGTTGGTCTCTTCCAGTTCCAGGCGGGTTTTCATTCCGGTCAGGCTCTGCACATTCGTTCCGTCCGCCCCCCCTTCACCCAGCAGTCCCGGCGCATAGAACCAGATACCGGTCTGTTCGCTCCGTTTCACGCGTGCATCTACCCTGCGATGTTCCGCTTCCGTCAGGCAGAACATGTTGGGGAAGATCGTGACTTTGTGGTCGGGAAACTTGGGATGAAACAGGTCGCCGAGCTGATAGACATCGTAGGGAACGCCGAGCCGATTCAGTTCGCGGAAGAGTTCGGTGAGCATAGAGTTGAAGAGCGGCGTTGGCGCAGTTTTGCCCGCCGCCAGATGACAAGCCGCTGCCATATCGACCACGACGGCGACCTGACTGGCCCGTTTGCGCAGTTTCAGAGGCGCACGCAGCGATTCGGCGGCAATACGCAGGGCGAGTTTGAGCGAGTCTGCGGGAGTCTGGGCGGGCAGGCAGAGGCCCCCTTCATGGGCCGCAGCGACGGCGGCCGCCACGTCCGGCGCGGCACCAGGTGCGGGAGAAACGAGCAGGAACTTCTCGCGGAGACGAATGCTGCCCGTGACCGTGCGCAACAGCAGCGCATCGGGCCGGAAGCCCGGCGCGACGAAGAAATCGACATCCGCTGAATCGAGGACCGATTCCGGATAGACATGCCCGTCTTCGGGAATGGCGGCGATGTTGGGCGTCGTCGCGTAGGCGAGCCCCGTCAGGGCCAGACCTTCCGAGGCGCGCTTCACCGTGGCACAGAAGTGCAGCGCGGCGCGGTTCTGAGCATCGGCAAAGCACTCGTGATAGTCCCCCACCCGTCGGCTGCGCTCGGGAGAGCGGAAAATGCCGTAGTCACCTTTGCTGCGCTCCCAGGCGTTTGGACAGGTGATAAGCTCGAAGTCCGGGCGTGTGTCCCCCCACGCTTTTTTCAGCAGGCCCGCGTTGCGCCGATATTTCTCCCGCGCATAGGTGCGGAACGCCTCGGTCATTTTCGGACCGATGTCCGGCAGATTCTGCGCGAACGGCAGGCGCCATTCACCCTGCAGCCCTGCCCCCAGCTGATAGCCGATGCAGGCACGGCCATACGCCGACAGCGAGAGGAAGCGCACGAGGCGCGACAGCGCATTTCCAGCCTCCGTCATCCAGCGGCGCGAGGCCCACGAGACGAC
>JAYTGR010000582.1:0-4468 GCA_043733205.1 Chthonomonadaceae bacterium | reverse complement strand
TGGCACGCAAACTCGTGGTGCTTATGCTGACGAATACGCTGTTTGCCATCGTCGTCGGCCTTGTCGTCGTCAATGTCTTCAAACCGGGCCGGCATGTGACGGCGGCAGGCGTCCATCAGATCGCGGGTGAAGCGTCCCTGCATCTGCTGGCCCAGCAGATGCCGCCGAGCATCCTCTCTGCGATCGCCGAGAACAACATCGTCTATGTCATTCTGGCGGCGGTCGGGATCGGCATCGCGCTGCGCTCCGTCCGAAACGAACAGCAGCGCGATGGGCGCACCGGCTATAAGGCAGTCGAGGATCTGGCCGAAGTCACCCTGCTTACCCTGACCAAAATGATCCGGTGGGTCATTGCGCTCGTGCCGTTCGCGGTCTGCGCTATCATCGCCAACGTCGTCGGCCGCAAGGACATCGAGACGGTGCGCTCCCTCGGCGGCTTTGTCGCAACCGTCCTCTTCGCGCTCGGCATCCAGGCGCTCTACTACCTCGTCCGTCTCCGCATGGGCTCCTGGGTCACTCCTGCCAACTTCCTGCGGGCTGGGCGCAGCGCGTTTCTCACAGCCTTCTGGACCGCCAGTTCCACTGCAACCATGCCCGTCACCTACCGCTGCATGCGTGAGCGTGCCGGAGTGCGCGACGAATCGACGAGTATGGGGGTTCTGGTCGGCGGCAGCCTCAACCGCGACGGCACCGCCCTCTACCAGACGATGGCCACCGTTTTCGTAGCCCAGCTGACAGGCGTTCCCATCGCTCTCCCGCGCCAGATAACCGTGATGCTGACAGCTGTCATGGCATCTGTCGGCGCGCCAGGCATCCCGGAAGCGGGCATGGTCACGATGCTGATGATCTTCCGGTCCCTCGGCCTGCGCGAAGAGTATATCGGCCTCCTGCTGGCCGTCGACTGGTTCCTCGACCGCTGCCGCACGACCATCAACGTCATGGGCCACACGAGCGTCACCTGCATCCTCGACGGCAAAGAACAGCACAGCAGGACATAATTCTTTGTACAGGAAGGTCCACATAAGCAGAGCGCCCGCACAATGAGATGTTTCATTGTGCGGGCGCTCTGTTAGCGCGTCGTTTCATCACAAGTCAGGACGAATTATCGCTGAACCTTTGACGCTTATTCTTTCGGTGTGTAGTTCAGGTTGGGCGAGAGCCAGCGTTCCGCCTCCGAAACCTCCATGCCTTTGCGGGTGGCGTACTCAGTGACCTGATCGGGTTCGATCCTGCCGACTGGGAAGTAGCGGGACGCCGGATGCGCGAAGTAGAAGCCGCTGACCGAACTCGCCGGATACATCGCATAGCTCTCCGTCAGGTAAATATCCGCCCGCTCCTTCACTCCAAGCAGATCCCAAAGCAGCGCTTTTTCCGTGTGGTCCGGACAGGCGGGATAGCCCGGCGCAGGCCGGATGCCTCGATATTTTTCGCGGATGTAGTCATCGGTGCTGAGGGCCTCGGTCTGGCCATAGCCCCAGGCATCGCGGGCGATCTTGTGCAGTTTTTCGGCAAAAGCCTCTGCAAGTCGGTCCGCCAGCGCCTCGACCATGATAGCATTGTAGTCGTCGAGTTCCGCCTGGAACTTCTTGACCAGAATGTCCATGCGGTGCCCCGAAGTGACCGCGAATGCCCCGATATAGTCCGGCAGCCCCGACGACTTGGGCGCAACAAAGTCGGCGATGGCATAGTTTACCGTCTCCGGCCCCTTGTCCATCTGCTGGCGCAGCGTGTGCAGCGTCATCAGCACCTCGGCCCGCGTCTCATCTGTGTAGACCTCGATGTCGTCACCCACACTGTTGGCCGGGAAAAGGCCGTAGACCCCGTTGGCCGTGAGACTCTCGTCCGCGACGATCTGTGCCAGCAGGTCCTGCGCATCCGCAAAGACTTTCTTTGCCTCCTCACCGACGACCTTATCCTCGAAGATAGCTGGATAGCGGCCGGTAAGCTGCCAAGTGTGGAAGAACGGCGCCCAGTCGATGAACGGGACAAGCTCCTTCAGCGGGAAGTTTTGCAGCTCCCGAATCCCGAGGATGTCCGGAACCGCGATGTCGTCTTTGCTCCATACAATGGGCGTACGCCGCTTCCGCGCTTCCGCAAGCGAGACCATCACGCGCTCTTTATTGCGGCTGGCATACTCCTCCCGCAGACGCTCCTGCTCACAGCGGTTCTGCTCGACGAATGCCGACTTGGTCTCCGCGCCGAGCAGGCCGCTGACCACGCCGACAGCCCGTGAGGCGTCGAGCACATGGACGATAGGCTGTTTGTAGTACTGCGCGATCTTGATGGCGGTGTGCGGCCTGCTCGTCGTCGCGCCGCCGATCAGGAGCGGAATGGTGAATCCCTGCCGCTCCATCTCTTTCGCGACATAGATCATCTCGTCGAGCGAAGGCGTAATCAGACCGCTCAGGCCGATGATGTCCGCTCCGACCTCTTTCGCGGCCGCCAGGATCTTGTCGCACGCCACCATGACGCCCAGGTCGATCACCTCGTAGTTGTTACAGCCCAGCACTACGCCGACGATGTTCTTTCCGATGTCGTGGACATCGCCTTTGACCGTGGCCATCAGGATCTTGCCCTGCGCCTTCGTCTCGCCGCCTGCCGCCCGAATTGCGGCCTTCTCCGCCTCCATATAAGGCAGCAGCACCGCCACCGCGCGCTTCATGACACGGGCGGACTTGACGACCTGCGGCAGGAACATCTTGCCCGCGCCGAACAGATCCCCGACGACGTTCATGCCTGCCATCAGTGGGCCTTCGATCACGCTGAGCGGCTTGTCGTACCGCTGACGCGCCTCTTCGGTATCCGCCTCGATGTAGTCGGTAATGCCTTTGATAAGCGCATGCGACAGCCGCGACTCCACAGGCTCCTGTCTCCAGGCGTCGTCCCTGACCTGGACTTTGCCCTTCTCGCCCTTGACCGTCTCCGCGAACGTCAGCAGGCGCTCGGTGGCGTCCGGCCGCTTATTGAGGAGAACGTCCTCGACCAGCCCCAGCAGCTCCTTGGGAATCTCCTCATAGACCGCCAGCTGGCCCGCGTTGACGATTCCCATATCCAGTCCCGCCTGGATGGCGTGGTACAGGAAGACGGAGTGCATCGCTTCGCGCACCACGTTGTTGCCCCGGAACGAGAACGAGATGTTGCTGACGCCGCCGCTCACCTTACAGCCGGGCAGGTTCTGTTTGATCCAGCGGGTCGCCTCGATGAACGCCACGGCGTAGCCGTTGTGCTCCTCGATACCCGTCGCGACGGTCAGAATATTCGGGTCGAAGATGATGTCCTGGGGCGGAAATCCGACATCCTCCGTCAGAATACGGTAGGCCCGTTCGCAGATCGCGATCTTACGCTCGAAGCTGTCGGCCTGTCCGCTCTCATCGAAAGCCATCACGACGACGGCCGCGCCGTAACGCCGCACGAGCCGCGCCGCATCCCGGAACTTCGTCTCACCCTCTTTCAGAGAGATCGAGTTGACGATGCCTTTGCCCTGAATACATTTCAGTCCGGCCTCGATGACCTCCCACTTCGAGCTGTCCACCATGATGGGGACGCGGGAGATCGAGTCGTCCGGCCCGACGAGATTGAGGAAGGTCGTCATCGCCTCCGCGCCGTCGAGCATTCCTTCGTCCATATTGATGTCGATGATGTTCGCGCCGCTCTCGACCTGCTGCCTCGCCACCGTCAGGGCCGCATCGTAGTCGCCCGCAAGGATCAGTTTCGAAAACTTGGGCGAGCCGGTGACATTGGTGCGCTCCCCGACATTGATGAAGTTCGTTTCCGGCCGCAGAGTCAGCGCTTCCAGCCCGCTCAGACGCGTATAGTTGGCCACCTCCGGCACGGCACGCGGCGCAAATCCTTTTACCGCCTCCGCAATCGCGCGGATATGATCGGGCGTCGTGCCGCAGCACCCGCCAACGATGTTGAGCCAGCCGTTCGCGGCCCACTCTTTCAGCTGAGGCGCAAGGGTCTCCGGTGTCTCCGGAAATCCGGTAGGCGAGAGCGGATCGGGCAGTCCGGCGTTCGGATAGGCGCTGACAAAGATCGGCGCTTTGCCCGACAGCTCTTCGATATACGGCCTCATCAGGTCCGGGCCGAACGCGCAGTTCAGTCCGACGCTGAGCAGGGGCGCGGCCGAGATCGAGTTCCAGAAGCCTTCCAGCGTCTGTCCGGACATGGTGCGGCCGCCCTGATCCAGGAAGAGACTCGCCATGACTGGAACCCTGCGGCCCCCTTCATCGAAAAACTTCTGGATGGCGAACAGCGCGGCTTTCAGGTTCAGGGTGTCGAAGGTCGTCTCCGCCAGCAGAAGGTCCGAGCCGCCGTCGATAAGTCCACGCACCTGTTCGAAATACGACTCCATGACCTGATCGAATGTGACGAGACGCTTCCCCGGATCGTTGACATCGGTCGCGATCGACAGGGTGCGGTTCATCGGCCCGAGCGATCCCGCGACAAAGCGCGGCCGCGACGGGTC
>JAYTGR010000581.1:0-11715 GCA_043733205.1 Chthonomonadaceae bacterium | reverse complement strand
CGCCCCTCATCGGAGCGCAGGAGACGCTCGCGCCGATCATGGCGCAGCTGATCGCGGAGATCGACAAGGAAGTCGCGGAGATGGACCGCGATATGCGGGCTGCGCAGGTCGAACTCACTGGCTGGGATGTGGCCGTATCCGGCCCTACAAGCGTCGTCGGCACGAATGAGCGTATTCTGGCCGCTATCGCCAGTCTGATGATTGGCGATCTCACGGCAGGCTTCGGAGGGTGGCGCACCATGGCAGGCACGCTCACCGGTCAGCTCTGCGCCGGGATCCTCCTGGCGTCGTTCGGTCTCTTCGGCTCGGTCATTTTCATTCCTGCCGTCATTGTCGTTGGAATGATGACCGGCCTCGTGTGGGGCGCGGAGGGCATCGATAACCGCGCCAAAGCGAAGGTAGTGGAAGAGGTGGATAAGACTCTTCGGCTGATGCCGGAACAGATTGCCGCCAACCTCGATGCGGAAGTGAACAGGATCTTCGCATCGCTGCAAGAGCAGACGGTCGCGCTCGTCCATGCCTCTCTCGATGAGGAAGAAGCCAACTTCCGCAAGATCATGGAGATGAACAAGCAGGATATGAGCCACAAACAGGAGACCCTGAACCAGCTGAACTCCCTGGAAAGCCGCGTCGCAGAGCTGCGCGGCAAGCTGACGGCCGCAGAGGAGAAGGCCCAACAGGCAGGAACGCCTCAGGCGGAAGCGCAGCCCTTACTCGCGACGGCTTGATTTCCGGGCGGAAGGAGACAGAGGGAATGCCGGGAGAGGAGGAGTATCGGGTCTGGCTGGAACAGATCGAAGCGCGTGTGCAGGCGCTGAATGTGAAAGCGGCCTCGGCCGGTGTGGCTCTGGAGACGGTTCTGAGTGAAATGCTCTCCCTTGTGACGTCCGGCGAGACACGCCTGGTTTTTGCCGGACACTTCAAAGCGGGCAAATCCACCCTCCTGAACGCCGCTCTCGGCCGGCCGCTGCTGCCGACCGACGCGCTGCCAGAGACGGGCGCGGCCTGCGTGCTGCGCGCAGGCGATCAGGACAGCGCTCTTATCGTTACTGCCGATGCGCGTCAGGTTCTCCCCTGCACTACGGAGGCGATCAAACATGCCATCGCCCTCCTCTCTGCGACCGGAGAGCGCCGCACCGAAGTCGGCATGATCGACAGCATCGAAATCCAGCTGGCACATAGTCTGCTTCCTCCCGGCGTCTGCTGGATCGACACGCCCGGCATCAACGATTCGACGGCAATGGACGCGCGCGCAGTGGCCTCCGCGCGCGCCGGTGACGTGCTGCTGTGGGTGCTCAACAGCAAGCAGTTCCTGGCCGAAGTCGAAGCCGCTTTTCTCGCCGACCATATCGCGGCGAAGGGGCCGGGATCGGTCGTGTTCGTGCTGAATGTGTTTCTGGATCAGGACGATCTGCCGGCATGGCAGGCATACCGGCAGCGCCAGGTTCCGCGTTTGCGCGCCAAATTCGCAGACGTCGCGCCGAAAATCGGGCTCGATCCTGCCAGCCCGCCTCCGATGGTGCCGATAAGCGCCCGGGCTGTCGGCAGTCTGGCCCCGAACGGAGATGCAGGCCCGGCGCTTTCGGCAGACAGCGATTTCGGAGCGTCGGAACTGCGAACCCTGCTTGCGCAGCTGGCCTGCTCTGCGCAGCCGCGCATTCGCCATACGCGCTGCCTGCATGCCGCGACGGTTCTGAAAGGCATCGCGGCCGACATGACCCAGCGCTCCGAAGTGGAAAGTGTGCGGCTTAAAAAAGCGCAGACAGCCTGGAAATCGCGGAGTCGTAAACTCGAAAACCAGAGCAAAACCTATGCAAAAACGGTTACTGAGAGCGTCGATACCTGTCTTGCCGCACTGCAAACCGAACTGGAGACCCTGCGCACTTCCCTGACGGCAGCACCAGGCGTCGCCTCCCATTCCCACGATACGCCCGAGACGACCGGTCAGCGCCTGAACGCGGCGCTCGCGGCAGCCTCGGAAGCGCCGACCGAGGCGCTGCTCCGGGCGGCTGCGTTCACCCTGCGCCAGACCGACTGCAAACCCTTGAAGAAGGCGCAGCAGGCACAGATCCGGAAGCAGATGGCTGCGAAGCCGGTCTGTTTCGAGGTGCCAGCCGCGCAGATCGACCGTGCCGATGTGCTGAAGGGCGCAGGCGTCGGCGCGGTCGCAGTCGGCATGGTTCCAGGGATCGGACACCTCCTCGGCGGCTTGATCGGCGCAGGCGTCGGGTACCTGAAGGCGCGCGGCGAAGCGGAACATCGTCATGTCGAGATGCTGACTGCGCAGCTCGATGCGGCGATCTTAGAGGCGGTGGAAGCGCTCCCGGTCCGGCGCAAAACGCTGATCGCCTGCCTGTTGAAATGGGGTATCGCGCTCAAACCTCTGCCGGATGCGCCGGACCTGCGCCCGCTCGATGCGCTCTGCAGCCGGCGCGACGGCCTGCGGCAGCTCGCCGAAGAGGCGAGCCGATTCGCCGATGAGGCGCTGTCGGAAATTTAAAGACACTCCTGAAAAACGAGAAGAGACAGCCATGAATGTCATTGGCATCGATTATCAGCAGACCCTTTCGACGCTCGCTCTGCGTGAAGGACGGGGCTCCGCCGCGGTCGCCACGAGCATCGGCGACGGCCGGCGCAGCCTCGTGCCGCATGCCATCGGGCCGACGGGAGTTTGGGGCAGTGACGCCCTGCGCGACGCAGAGCCTGCGTGTGCAGGCCCGCTCGATCCTCTGCGCGATGGACCCTGGCTCGACTCTCCTGCCGCCGGGCTGTTCTGGCAGGCGCTCTATGCCCGTCTGGTCAGTTATCTGGGACGCGTCAGGCCGACTGCCGCCAGCGGCTACCAGGTGACTGTCGCGATGCAGGGAGGCGACTGGGATGCCGCGCGCGCCGGCGTACAGAGCTTGTGCGCGCAGGCAGGCGCAGCCAAAAACGATCCGGACGGACTGCGCGAGACGATGATTATCCCTGCGACCGAAGCTCTGCTCTGCCGCTGGCTGTCGGCTCCGTCCGAATTCGCCCGTATCCCCGATCCCTGCGGAGATTTCGGCAGAAGAGAGCCGGCCTATCAGGGCAGCGACACCCTGCCCGACGATGCGATGATCGCTGTCGTCGCCCTCGGAGACAGTTCCACTCTGGTCGGAGCATACCGTGTACAGCACGCTCCCGATGGCAGTCGGCGCATCTCCGCCCGCCCGGAAGCCCTGCAGCATTTGGCGGCCGGAATTTCGGTCTGGCATGCGCGTCTGCTCGCCGAAGTCTGCAGCCGATTCAGCGAGGAGCGCGCGCCGGGCAGCGCCCTGGAGATGCGCGACGCGGCATTCGATTTCGCGTGGAGGCTCTCTCAGGCGGCGGAAGATGGAGAGGTGACGTGGCAGGGCGCTGGTCACGAGCGCATGTACGCCCGGCTGTGTCTGACACGTGCCGAAGTCGCCCGCTGGCCCGAAGCGCATCTTCTGCAGACGGTTCTGCCCCAGGCGCTGCAGCAGGCCGCCGATGCCCATGGCAAAAACCGAAAGCCGGATCGGATCCTCATCGGCGGCGTCGGAGCGCTCTGGCCCTTTGCCGGCGAGATCGCGAACAAGATCGCCCCCACATGGCGAACGTCCAGCCCGCAGATGGACGTCGCATTCGGCGCGGCGGCGTGGCGGGAAGTCTCCGGCGCTGTGCTGCTCCTCTCCTCTGCTGTGATCCGTATCGAGCCGATGTCCGGCGACGACGCTGCGCGGAGGCCTGACACGGCGGCAAAGCGTTCCGCCCCCCCGCGCCCCCCCCTGCAGGCCCAGACGCAGACGCCTCTGCCGGAAGCCGCACGGCCGGTTCCGGGGCGGAGCCCTGAACCGGCGCCGGCCGTTCTCTCGCCTGCGGCCACTGTCCCTCCCCCCGTCATGCCGCTTCCAGCCGCGCCAAAGCAGCAGGAAGCCAGTGCGCCGCCTGCCACGCACCACGCGCCGCTGGACGGAGACGAATGGAACGCGCCGGAGCCAGGGGTGATTCCGCCGTGGGAGCGCGAATGATCGCTCCACCGGTCCGCTGCCACTTTCCACCGAAGAGAAAGAGTATCTCATGAACTCCTCGAACGTTGTCCCTGCCGTTTCCCCGCGCGCGCTGACCGCAGCGGATCGGGACGCCATCCAGTTTACGGAAGCCCTCCCCGCGATGATGGTTTCGCTGCTGGAGCGGCGCTACCTCACGCAGCTGCAGCCCGCCGCCTGGACGATTGCGCCGTACGCAGGCGATACCGCCCGCCCTCTGCTCAGCGAGATAACCGCACTGGGCCGGCCCGGTGCGCCCGACGAGTGGGCGCAGGCGATGCCGCAGGTTCTGACAGCCTGCCACGATCTGGGACACGCCGTAGTGATGACCCTGCACGGCGACGGCTCTCGGCATCGTCTCTATCTCGGCGCGCGCCGGCTGACGGGCATGGGCGCACGCTCGACGGAAGACTATCTCCAGGGACAGCAGAGCGCGCTGAAGGCTTATATCTCCGGCCTCCGCATGAGCGAACCACGCCGCCTGGATGCCAATGAACTGGGCGATCTGGCGGCATTTTTGGACAGCGCGCCTGTGCTCAGCGTCGTGACAGGCATCCCCTCGGAGCGGGCCGGCATCGGCGCACTCGGCTGGCAAAGCCTGGACAGACTGACGCGCGCCGTCGGGAACCAGCGCTACGTACTGCAGGTTGTGGCGGAGCCGGTCGCTCCGCAGCGTATCGACGCGGCTATCGACGCCTGCCGCCGCCTCAAAAGTGAACTGCACAGCTACAAAACCCGTTCGATAAACCGCAGCAGAGGCGCAAGCGAAGGAGAGTCGCACAGTGAGGAACAGCCTATCGCCAACACCGCCCTGCCCGACGCCCTGGTGATGGTCGGTCTTTTTTGTTCGTTCGCCGGACTGGCTCCTGTAGGTGCGGCCGTCCATGCTCTTTCGACCCTCGCCAGCCCCCTGTCCCAGCTCTCCACCACCATGCGCGCCCGTTCGGCGCAGGCACAGGCTTCCAAACAGTTCAATACGGGCACCAACTGGTCGGAAGCTGCCAGCCTGGAACTGCTCGATGCCAACGCCGAAGCCTGCGAACTGCTGCTGCAGGCCCATATCGAGCGCCTTCAGACCGGGCGCAGCGAGGGCTGGTGGCAGATGGCGTCTTACATCGCGGCTGAAAGCGACGCCGCGATGCACAGTGTCGGCGGCGCACTGCGCAGCCTGTGCAGCGGCAGTGTGACCACGCAGGACCCGATCCGCATGCTCACCCTGCCCGCGCCTCTGCTCCGCGACGCCGTGCGCGAAGGGCACCTGCTTCGGCTGCTGCCCAATGGCAGTCAGCAGGGACACCCGCTCGGGGAGACCTACGACGCGCTGGCAAGCTGCGTCCGCTCCACGGAACTGGCCGTCCTGGTGAACATGCCGCAGAAGGAGATCCCCGGTCTGCCCATGCGGGACAGCAGCGATTTCGCGCTTACCGCTCCGCCCCCGGAGGCCAACTCCATCGAGATCGGTATTCTGCAGGACGCTCTCGGCCACCCCCTCGGCCCGGTCACGCTGACCGCCGACAGCCTGAACCGGCACGTGTTCGTTACCGGCGTCACGGGCTCCGGCAAGACCAACACCTGCATGCAGCTGCTGCTCGAAACGTACAGCGCCCTGCGTGTGCCGTTCCTCGTCATCGAGCCGGCGAAAGCCGAATACCATCGCCTGGCGCAGACGCCGGAACTGCAGGGCAAATTGCGTGTCTACGGTATCGGAGGCGAGGCGACGCTGCCTTTCCGCCTGAATCCGTTCGCGCCGATGCCCGGCATCCCTTTAAGCCGCCATATCGACCTGCTCAAAGCGGTCTTCAACGCTTCCTTTCCGATGTTCGCAGGCATGACTTATGTCCTGGAAGAGGCCATCATGGAGGTCTATCAGGAGCGCGGGTGGAACCTGTTCACGTCGCAGAACGACTTCCTGCCGGAGCGGGCGGGCCTGGACGAGATCAGCGCGCTCACCCCCTGTCTCGGCGATATCCACGACAAGATCGAGGTGATCCTGGAGCGCAAAAGTTACGGCGAGGAGATCCAGAAGAACCTCGGCGCTGCATTGCGATCCCGCCTGCACAGCCTGATGGTCGGCAACAAAGGGCTGACTCTCAATACCCGCCGCGCGACCCCGCTGGAGCATCTCTTCGACGGCCCGACGGTCATCGAGCTGGAGAACCTCGGCGACGATGAGGAGAAGGCGTTCGTCATGGCGCTGCTGTTCGTGCTGCTGTACGAGTTCGCGCAGCAGCGGCAGAAATGGGTCGGGCGCAGTCAGGAGAACTCGCTGCAGCATCTGACGCTGATCGAAGAGGCACATCGCCTGCTGACCGCGACGCACGGCGGCAGTTCCGAAGCCGGAGATCCGCGCGGCAAAGCCGTCACGATGTTCACCGACATGCTGGCGGAGATGCGGGCCTATGGCGAAGGGTTCATCATCGCGGACCAGATCCCGACGAAGCTGGCGCCCGAGACCATGAAAAACTCCAACGTCAAGATCGTGCATCGCCTCATCTCGCCCGACGATCGCGTGGCGGCCGGAAGCTGCATCAATCTGACCGACCCGCAGATCCGCTATCTCAACAATCTGACGCGCGGCCTGGCGCTAGTGCACGATGAGCGGATCGGGGAAGCGGTGCTTACCCGCATCCATCCGGCCAAAGACTCCCGCGCCCCCAAACTCAGCCCTGCGGAAGCGAAAGCGTTCGCGGAACGCTCCGCTGCAGGCGGCAGGGAGTATCTGCGCCATCACGCCGGCTGTCACCGCTGCGCCGCGCCCTGTACTTTCTTTCATCGCCTCGCTCAGCTCGAATCGCCCGAAGCGATGGCGCAAACGCTTGAAATCGTTCTCCAGAACCTCCTGTTCGACGCGCCCGACCAGGCGTGGGCAGCGTGGAAACACTGGCGGTCGCCCTGGCAAGTCAGTCAGGACGAAGCGAGCGCGGAAGAACGGGGAGAGATCGAAGGTCTGGCCTACTGCGCGGCGGTCAACACCGCGCATGCCTGGCTGGGCCGCCGCCTGCTGGCGCGCCGCAGACAGATCGGCCCGCAGACCAGCCTGACGCCGGGCGACAGGCTCCGTCAGGAGACGATGGCTCGGGAGATCGGCACTCTGGTTCGGGTGTGGATGGGACGACCGGAGTGGGACAACGAAGCGCAGGCCCGCTTCGCCGCCGCCCGCGATCTCCTCCGCGCGGAGATGGCTTCGGAACCGGTGCGAGAACGCGACGGCTGCGCGCAGTGTCCAGTCCGCTGTCAGGCGCTCTCTTTCGTAACGCCTGCGCTGGCCGATCTCGCGCCTAAAATCGCGCCTAAGCTGCAGGGGATGCAGGAGCCATTCGCGCGTCTGCGCGATATAGAAGCGGCGCTGAACGCAGAACCGCCTGCCTCGCTGACTCCTCTCCTCCATGCCGCAGGCGCTCACGCAGCCGCACTGCGGCGCGGGGGTCTCTACTGCCTGCTGGTCAACTCCGCGCCGCCGCCAGGCCAGCCGGACACAGCCCAGTCCGCGCGAACCGCGCTGCTCAGTCTGCTGAGACAACCTGAAGCTGCGTCCGCAGGCGCCGAAGCGGCCCGCCCTTCTACCCTGCAAATTTCGTTTCAGAAGGTTTAGCTCCGCACCGACAAATAGCTACGAAAGCCCTGTTACTGCAGGGCTTTTATCTTGACGTAAGCAGAAACCCGAGGTATACCATTTTTCTACATACCGGAAGGAGCGAGCGATGGATTATGGGCGCGAACTGATTAAAGGGAACACGCAAACCATCGTGCTGACGATCCTGAAGGACACGCCTCAGCACGGCTACAGGATCGCGCGGGAGATCGAGAAACGCAGTGGCAGCGCCCTTCAGTTCAAGGAAGGCACCCTCTATCCGGCGCTGCACGCTCTGGAGCGCGATGGTCTGATTGCCGGAACCTGGGAGCCCTCCGAGAGCGGCCCTCCTCGCAAAGTTTACGCGATCACCCCGGCAGGCCGCACCGAACTGGAGAAGCGCACCCGTACGTGGCACGACTTTTCATCCGCGATCAATCATCTGATTGGAGGAGATCCCGATGCGAAACCCATTTGAAAGCCTGACCCCGTTATCGCAGCCGCACCCTTCGCTGCGGCAAAGTGGCTCCCCTTTCCCGTGTCAGTGATGGATATTGCAGGCACGGACAAGGGATTAAGGGTCATCGAACTCAACTGCTTCAACGGCAGCAGCTTCTATCTTGCAGACGTCGGTCGTATCGTCCGAAATGTCTCTCGCTATCTGGAGTCGGTCGCTTGAGGAGTGTGGTATAATACTTACCAACTGAATTTTCAATGGCTGTGAAGGGGAAGAGTAGGCGGTCTCAGCGTCCCAGAGAGGGAGGGGCAGGTGCAAGCCTCCTGACGTGTGCGCCGCCGAAAGTCGCCCCGGAGCCGTGGTTCCGAACGGTGTTTTCGCCGCTAAGAACTGCCGGGTACGCCCGTTAGCGCGTCCGAGTGCCCGTGTTGGCTGCCATCAGGCGGCGCATGGGAACGAAGGTGGTACCACGCGCGCATATTCTATGCCCGCGCCCTTCCCGTTGTCCGGGAGGGCGCGGGCTTTTTGTATTTGGATCAGGAGAATAACGATGACGGACGATAGACAGGAACTGGCAAAAGCATACGACCCGAAACTGGTGGAAGAGAAATGGTACTCTCTCTGGAAAGAGCGCGGCTACTTCCACGCCGAGCCGGATCCCGACAAGACCCCTTACTGCATCGTCATCCCGCCGCCCAATATCACGGGCAGTCTGCACATGGGCCATGCCCTCAACAACTCTATTCTGGACACCATGACGCGCTGGCACCGGATGCGCGGCTTCAGCGCGCTCTGCCTGCCCGGCACCGACCACGCCGGTATCGCAACCCAGAACGTCGTCGAGCGTATGCTGGCGGACGAGGGACTGACCCGCCACGATCTGGGACGCGAGAAGTTCATCGAACGCTGCTGGGAGTGGCGCGAAAAGTACGGCACCCGCATCTACTACCAGTTCGAGAAACTCGGCTGCTCGTACGACTGGGAGCGGGTACGGTTCACGCTGGACGAGTCTTATGTGGACGCCATCATGGAGGAGTTCCGGTCGTGGTACGAGCGCGGCCTGATCTATCGCGGCACGCGCGTCGTGAACTGGGACGTGAAGTTCCAGTCGGCGGTCTCGGACATCGAGGTGGAGATGCAGGAGCGCAAGGGCAAACTCTACCATTTCCGCTATCCGTTCGCCGATGGCGACGGCTTCATCACCATCGCGACCACGCGCCCGGAGACTCTGCTGGGCGACGCGGCGGTAGCGGCGAACCCGGCCGACCCGCGCTATCAGCCCCACTTCGGCAGGATGCTGCGCCTGCCCCTGACGGATCGGGAGATCCCGCTGATCGCCGACGACTACGCCAAGCCTGAGTTCGGCTCCGGCGCGGTCAAAGTGACGCCCGCGCACGACCTCAACGACTTCGAGTGCGGCCAGCGCCACAATCTGCCGCAGCACATCGTGATCGGCAAAGACGGCAGCATGACCCCGCTCGCCGGGCAGGACTACGAGGGCATGGACCGTTTCGCCGCCCGCAAGAAGGTCGTAGCGGATATGGAGGCGCTCGGTCTGGTGGAGAAGATCGAAGACTACACCATCCAGACGCCGATCTCCGAACGGTCGAAAGAGGTGATCGAGCCGCTGCTCTCGGAGCAGTGGTTCGTGGACATGAAACCGCTCGCCGCGCCCGCCATCGACATCGTGCAGCAGGGCAGGATCCGCTTCGTGCCCGACCGCTACCGCGACATGTACCTGCGCTGGATGGAGAACATCCGCCCCTGGTGCATCAGTCGCCAACTCTGGTGGGGACATCGCATCCCGGTCTGGTGGACGGATGCGCCTGCAGAGAACGGAAGCACAGACCGTCGGCACTGCTTTGCGCGGACGCACGAGCAGGCAGAGGCCGCCCTTGGTACGCGCGACTGCTGGCAGGACGAGGATGTGCTGGACACATGGTTTTCCTCCGCGCTCTGGCCCCATGCCACCCTCGGCTGGCCCCAGAATACGGCGGACCTCGCCTACTTCTATCCGACCAACCTGCTCTCGACCGCGCAGGAGATCCTCTACCTCTGGGTGTCGCGCATGATCATGACCGGCCTCGACTTCGTCAAGCGCACGGATGCGCCCGACGCCGACGGCATGCTCTCGGCCGACGGTACGACACGCTCCATTGTGCCCTTCCGTGATGTCTACGTCCATGCCACCGTGCTGGACGAAAAAGGCGAGCGCATGAGCAAGTCCAAGGGCAACGGGATCGACCCCATCGACCTGATCGAAAAATATGGGGCCGATGCCACACGCTTCTCGCTGCTGCAGCAGGCGGGCAAGAACCAGGACATCAAGTACAGCGAACAGCGCACCGATCTCGCAGGCAACTTCTGCAACAAGCTCTGGAACGCCTCGCGTTTCGTTTTGATGAATCTCGACGCCGCGACCACGGGCGAGCTGCCGGCGCAGGAACTCCGCACGGTTCCGGATCGCTGGATCTTGTCTCGCCTGGACGCCACGGTCCAGCAGGTCAACGCCTCCCTCGCGAACTACGACATGGACGATGCGAGCCGCGCCCTCTACGTCTTCTTCTGGGACGACTTCTGCGACTGGTATGTGGAGATGGCCAAGCCACGTCTGCGCGGCACGGAGGAGGAGAAATCGGTCGCGCAGAACATGCTGGCCTATGTGCTGGAGATCACGCTGCGGCTGCTGCATCCGATGATTCCCTTCCTCACCGAAGAGATCTGGCAGGCGCTGCCGCGACCTGGCGAGAGCCTCTGCATCGCTCCCTACCCGACCGAAACCTCCGGCTGGCTCGACACAGAAGCGGAAGCGGCCATGTCCCTGACCATCGCCACGACCCGCGCTATCCGCAACATGAAGATGGAGTTGAACATTCCGCCCGGCACAAGGCTGACGGCGGCGGCTCTGCCCGGTGAAGCGGCGGCGCAGTCCTCGCTCACTGCCAACTCGGACCTGATCGCCTCTCTGGCGCGTCTGGAAGTTCTGAACGTGGTCACCAGCGCGCCAGGAGCGGAGAGCGGAAAATGGATTGCCACTCCGGTCGTAGGCGCGGAGATCTACCTGGAGATAGGAGATGCACTCGACATCGGTAAGGAAACCGAAAGGATCGAGAAAGAACTGGCGGCCGTAGTCAAGCAGATCGACCGCTCGCAAAACCAACTCAACAACCCGAACTTCGTAGGGCGCGCCGCCCCGGAAAGAGTCGCCGAGGAGCGTCAGCGCCTCACGGAGTGGGAGGCCAAACAGGTCAGCCTGGAAGAACGGAAGCGCCTCTTCACTGCGTAGTATCGAATAGGAAAGGGAGAACAGGAAGGGGTTGGAATGACCTCTGGCTAATATGTCTCCTGTAGATACTTGTGGAGTAATGAACTATGAGCGAACAGCCCTATCATCAGCAACTCAGTCTCAAAAACTTCACGGCGTTCAAAGAGACAACCCTGAAATTTGTGCCAGGGATCAACGCATTCGTCGGTGAGAACGGAACCGGCAAGACGCACATCATGAAGGTTCTGTACGCCTAACAGCTCGCGCAATTGCGCCGACATCGAGAGATGGACGACCTGTTAGGCGATCTCTTCCAGACCCAGGATATTTCAGACCTTGTCCGCCTTGGTTCCGGTGACGAAGCCATCGCAGAGGCCACTGGACTCTA
>JAYTGR010000580.1:0-11723 GCA_043733205.1 Chthonomonadaceae bacterium | reverse complement strand
CGGCAAAACGTCGTCCGCCGACGTGCGGTGAGGCTCCCACCGCCTTCGTCAGCAGCAGACTTTTTTCGGGAGAGGTGAAGTTGATGCGCCGTCCGCGTCCGCCATAGACGATCGGTTCGTAGTCGTCTTCGGGGCTGAGCGTCAGCAGAGAGATCTGGAACCCGCCTCGGCCTCCGAATTTGCCATGGCATTGCGAGCCCGAGCATCCGCCGCGATCCAGAATTGGGGCGACATCCCGCAGGAACTCGACGCGGGCCGGAACGGGAGGATCGGGAAGAACCGCCGCGGCGGCCGCATTGGGTGCCGGTCGAGGCGGTGTGTGTCCATGCTTCTGTGCGCCAGCAGGCAGTGCAAACCCGGCGAGCGCCAGTGGAAGAACGGCTTTCCACAGCTGCATACGGTCAACCTCCCACATCATTGTTAATACGCCTGTAATCCTAACCCAATATGACACAGGATGTCAAGCGAATGTTGCCACAATTTAGTGTATAGGACGCAGGGTCGCAGGAAAAGTTCATTCTGGGGTATAATCGCTTTGGTATCGGCGCTGGTTCCGCTGCGTGAAGCCTGGCGGCAGGGGAAATCGACGGCAGGTTTCCACGCCATTGGCCTCTTTAATCTTCAGATGTTTTGAGAATTATCGGCCTGCCTGGACTATTTTGGCGAATCTGGCACGTTTTGTGCAGTTAGCCTATTGTAGAGGAACAAACATTAGCTTTGTAACAATTTGCACCGACAGCTTGTGCTGTCGGCTGCACGGTAATATGGATACCATCGAAGGAGAAGTGACCTATGCGTAAACTTAGTCTGACACTGCTGGCTGCAGGAGCGGTGCTCACGGGTGCCGCGCCGCACGCCCACGCTCAGTTTTTCAACGTGCTCACCCAGTTTCAGATGCCGAACGGCACTCCTCCGAGCGGGGGGAACATCTTCTCGACAGACGGTTTGTCGGCGTTAGGTGAGAATGGCGTCTCTCTGAAGGGCATCTTCGTGCCGCCGAGCACTGTTACAGTGCCGCTGTACACTTTCGCGACGAACAGCCAGGTCGGCACGACCGGGGCGGGTGGTACTTTCAACTATCCTTACCGCGTTATGGTCACACTGACACCTTCCGATTCCTCTGGAGCACCCCTTGCAGGATACAGCGCCCTTACGCAGTATGTGACGGGTACGATCACCGGGCAGCTGACGGCGAATGTCAATACCCTGACCAATACCTACGATAACCTGGTCTCTACGCCGAGCGGACAGGCGGAAGTTTTCAGTTATATCTTCGCCTCCGCAGGGGTGCCGACCCTGAATATTCAGCTTCGCACGCTGGCCAGCGGATTTAACAATGGAGACGTGCCCCCGCCCACCTCTAAGACTGGCCAGACGGGCGGTGCTACCAGCGTAATCGTCTCGACACCGGAACCCGGCACCCTGGCCCTGTTCTTCGGAATGGGCCTGTCCGGTGCGATGGTCGCCCGCCGCCGAATGCGCCGCAAATAGGCTGTTGCTTAACTGCTGAATGTCGTATTCTATAGGAATATCTTTTGCGCCTGATACCCGTTGGTCTGTCGAGTAGATTTGCCTCGACAAGGAAGGAATACCAGGCGCAAAAGGCGTTTTAGAGAGCGGCTGCGGTTTTATTTGGCCGTTCGCTTGTACGCTGTTGTAAAAAATAGCTGCCTCTGCTGCCTGTTTTTTGGCAATGTGGCACAGTTAATGCAATATACAACAATGTGTCAGTTTCTCCGTTGGAAGCGCCCCATTCCACGAGAAGTTTACGTCAGGCTTTCGCGTCTTCCAACAAGACGAGGAAACCATGCAGTCCTTCGGTCGGGGCCGCTTTTAGACGCGAAGCGATGCAGTAGATCAACGCAATAGCACGATCGTTGCAAGGGAGATTAGCGGTCTTCCGCATCTTAGACCATTGTTGCACAGAGCAGGTTCATGAAGAACGCAGCCGCTGGCTGGCCCGTGTAACAGCGTCCTGATCCGTTATGGAAAAACGGGTCTGGACTACCACCTAGTAAAGGAAATATATCCATGAAGATTTCTCGTCTCTTTTCAAGCACCCTCGCGCTTGCCGGTCTGGCAGTCGTCGGAACCGGCGCAGCGCAGGCACAGTCCATCACACCCGTTTTTATCAACGTTACCCCTGGCAGTGGCGCTCAGGCGGGGCAGTTCATCTACAACTACCGCTTTGATCTTGCCTCTTCCACTGGTATCCGCGCCAATCAGAGCTACGTCACCTACTACGACTTCGATGGTATCACGGGACCGGGCACGTTCACTCCTTCGGCGGCCTTGACCTCGTTGTCTACCCCCGGCAATTTCACGCCAGCCACTCACGCGACCGGTGTGACGCCAGTCAACGTCACCCCTATCGGCGGTGACAACCCGGCTATTCTCAATGACACGTTCACCTACACGGGCAGCGACCTGGCGAATGCGCCTGGTTCCAACGTGATCAGCCTGGGTTTCGTAGCCATCCCCTCGACATTCTCCCAGCAGGTTGGGGGAACTTTTACTGCGTTTACGACCGCCGAATTGGATTCCCAGTTCGGTTTTGGAAATGCCACTACCGGTGCGACAGTCGGTCCCAACCCGTCTAAGACTGGCTTCTCGACCCCCGAGCCTGGCACGCTGGCCATGTTCGTCGGAATGGGCGTCTCCGGTCTGGCGTTCGCCCGCCGCCGCAGCCGCCGCAAATAGAACCTGTCTGGTTCTAACGCGACATAAGCAAGACGGCCCCGAAACCTCAAAGTTTCGGGGCCGTCTGTCTTTATCCGCAGTAAAGAGCGAGGAGGGAAGCCGTGATATTTTGGCCTTATCCTAAAAGGCCAAGCTGCAGAGCCCACTGCAGGACATTCCCCCATTCCGGGGAGGGAATCAGGCCGTCGTGCGTCAGGCGCTGCACCAGGCCGGTCATAAAATGAAGGGTATAGTCGTTGGTGAGAGCCAGTTCCCGGGCGATCTCATTTGGGCTGTATCCTTCCCGCGAGAGGCGAAGGATACGGCGCTGGTCGCCGCTCAAAGTATCGGCGATGCGCTGGTTGGCCTGACGTTGGATGCGCTCCTGCTTCCGGTAGCGCACAATAGCTTTCGTACTCAAGCGTTCTCCTGATGCGCGCCTAAGCGGCATGAATTTCGACCCACTTCGCCCTCCACTGCCCAGACTCCTGCCGCATCGACAGGCGGCTCGGTTACTATTACGTTTCATCTTCCCTGACAGTGTCCGGCACGCGAAAGTTTGCAGAGCGCATTCTTATCGTTCTGCTACATGGCCGCCAGCAGCGTACGGAGCGCCTCTTCCAGGTTCTCCCACCGGAATCGATACCCGGCCTGCTGCGCCGCTGTCGGCAGCGCGCGCTGTCCGCCAAGAAGCGCCTCCGCAAACTCCCCCAGCGCGATCTTCAGGAGGAAACCCGGCATCGGCGCGACCGCAGGGCGATGCAATAGCCGCCCGATAGCATGGACGAACTCGGCGTTCGTGACCGGATGCGGGGCCGTTACGTTGAAGGGACCGCTGACCTTTGCCGTGGCGGCCGCCCATGCGAACAGTCCGACGACGTCTTCCAGATGGATCCAGGGAAACCACTGTCTGCCGCTGCCGATCGGTCCGCCCAAACCCAGTTTGAAAGGCGAAACCGGCAGCGGCAGGGGATAGATCATTTTCTCCAGAGCGCCCCCTTGGCCCAGCACGATGCCGATCCGCATACGCGCGACACGCAGCCCAAAAGCCTCGGCCCTGCAGGCCTCCGCTTCCCACTCCTGGCAGGTTTTGGCCAGAAAATCGGTGCCGGGCAGGCTGCTCTCCGTCAGGATCTCATCCTTACGATCGCCGTAATATCCGACCGCAGACGCACAGACCAGCGCAGAAGGCCGAGTCTTGTGCCGGCTTATCGCATCGACCAGGGCCCGGGTGGTAAGAATGCGCGAATCGCGAATTCTGCGCTTATAGTCGTCTGTCCAGCGCTCCGCCCCGACCGACTCCCCAGCCAGGTGTATTACCGTATCCACGTCCCCAAGGGCCTCGCGCCACGCCGTATCGCTCTCGCCGCCCCACGGCAGACACACGACCTCCCGGCCCAAAACAGCCTGCGCGCGCGCCGCGTCGCGTGTCAGCGCCCGCACGGAGTGACCCTCCTGCAGCAGGCGTGTACAGAGCGGCCTGCCTACAAATCCTGTCGCGCCTGTCACCATGATACGCATGCGGCTCTCTCCTTAACCCTGGCTCTTTCCTGTTCTACGTTTCGCAGCCGAACGAAGTGCGTCCTGTTTCATCCGAACCCGAGGCCGTATGCCTGCCTGAAAGTGTGGGGTGCGATTCCCGACAGGAATCCTGTTCTCGGCCGCCGCAATTAGAAGAGAGAAAAGATCCCAGATAAAAGCGCCGGTCATAGGCCGCGCTTCTGTCCTGAGACACTTTAAACAAAGAAGCAGGCAGGAGAAAAAGAATGTTATCCCCGGAAGAGGTGCAGACCAGGGCGGACGAGATACGCATGAACGGCTATACGCTGATTCCCAATGTCTTCCCTGCCGACAGGATCGCAGAGATGCTGGAACGGTTCGATCCGCTTCTGGAGGCGAAAAGAGCCCACGAACAGACAAACCGGGGTGCAAACCGTTTTCAGATGCATCTGCCGTTCGAGCCGCCGTTCGCGGACCCTCTGCTCTACGAGAATCCGGACGTGCTGGCGATCACCGAGAATCTGTTCGGCCCGGATCAGATTCTCACCTACTTCGCCTCCGACACCCCGTTTCCCGGCTCCGACTATCAGAAAGTGCATATCGACTGTCGGCTGCCCTTTCCCGAAGCCCCGTATGGGGTTCCCGCCTACAGCGTGGTGCTGAACATGGCGCTGGTAGATTTCACGGAGGAGAACGGTCCTCTGGAACTCTGGCCCGGCGCGACCCACATGATCGCGCAGCCGAAAGATATGGAGCGCCTGGCCACGCTGATGCCCTCCGTCCGCCTGCTGCCCAAAGCGGGAGACTTCCTGCTCCGGGATGCGCGCTCCTGGCACCGCGGCACCCCGAGCAGCGGAACCCGTTCCCGGCCGAATCTCGCGCTGGTCTATTCCCGCGGGTGGTTTCGCTTCGAGGGAACGCCCTATCGCATCAAAATTCCCCGCGCGACCTACAATGGCTTCTCAGACAGAATGAAATCGATCTGCCGCTACTGCGCGATCCTGGAACCCGACGGCCACCTCTCCGATGCCGCCTGACCTCCCGGATTTTCATTTCCTGCTCACCTGGCTCGTAAAGCCCGATCGTTCACGCGCAGGCCGCAATTGCCGATTAGTCTTCCGCTTATGGGAAGCACAACGGAGAGAGGATGGCGAGGAGACAGGATTTATTTAGTTAGCGCTTCTACTCCAAGAGGAAAGCAGGGAGAATGGAAATCATAGAGCCCCTCACCGTTGTGAGGGGCTCTATGCGGCTGTTCTCTGCAGGCAAAACTGCGGTCGAAAATCCGCAGAATAGTCTGAGGAACTTGACGTGCGAGAGGCTGAAGTCAGACATAGCTACTGCTTAATAGGCCGTATGCAGGAAATACCCTGACGCTGGCGCGAGTGAGAGTGAGCCGCCGCCGTTATAGACTAAGCCATTCATGTACCAGACGATGACCTGGCCTGTATTCTGGTTCTGGAAGATGAGATCCGGCGAACCGTCGTTGTTAGTATCGGCAACGCCTGCACCGACATAGCCAGTCTGTGCCGATTGGGGCAGTTGGTAGATGCCGGTGACCTGACCGCCGCTTTGCAGCAGAAAGAAGTAGATAAGCCCGGTGCTTAGATCCTGGTAGACAAGATCCGGATAGCCGTCCCCGTTAAAATCGGCTACGCCTATCAATTTGTAACTCGCACCTGGCGTGGTTCCGAGCGTCACGCCGCCGAGATACTGCGCATTGTTCATGTACCAGATAACTGTCTGTCCACTCGCGTTCTGGAGAATGAAGTCTGGATGACCATCGCCATTGAAATCGCCTATTCCGACTACTTTGTAGCCTGGTGCCGGGGTTGGAGAGACGACCGCTCCCGACAGATACTGTCCACCGTTCAGATACCAGAGGA
This sequence comes from Chthonomonadaceae bacterium, assembly GCA_043733205.1. Lineage (GTDB taxonomy): Bacteria > Armatimonadota > Chthonomonadetes > Chthonomonadales > Chthonomonadaceae > JANXLO01. The sequence goes on along the minus strand of JAYTGR010000580.1, from coordinate 5,658 downwards.
CGATCTGGCCTGTGTTCTGATTTTGATAAACGAGATCGCGCTGGCAGTTCCCGGCAAAATCACCGGACCCGACCAGATTATAACCGGCGCCTGGAGCCACGGAAACGTTTGTCGACGTCTTGAATGTTGTGCCTGCAACTTCCCAGAATGCGACATCATAGGGCGAGTTGGCATTTTGAAACAGGAGGTCCGGATTAACAGGAAGCACCCCTCCGTTGTCGCTGTTCGACCAGTAGGGCTGTACCAGAACGCCATTGACACGGAGAAAGGGGTCGTTCTCGTTGAGATCGCCTATCTCCAGGAAACTATTTCCGTTCGGCTTCTGGAACGCATCCCACTGGGGATCGGTACACCCTTCGACCAACTCATGCCCGATGCGATTTTGCCTTCGCTCTCGGGCCTGCGGCCAAATCGTGAATTGATCGTACCGTCCACTCTTCATGGTCGCTCGCGAGAGGTTTGCGCCTGTCAAGACGGCTCCGCGCCAATCGCTGGACTGCAGCGTGGTATAGGAGAGATCGGCGTTGGTCAAGTTCGCCCGCCTGAATGTGATCGAATGGCAATCGGCCCTCCGCAGAATCGCGCCACTCAGGTCGGCTTCCGTCAGGTTCGCTGATGACAAATAAGCGTCCGTCAGATCGGCGTCCACCAATATCGCGCCGCGCAGGTCGATTCCATCGAGGAAGGCATAGGGAAGGTTATAGCCGTTTCGCCACTCGCCTTCCACGGTGAGAATAACGCTGCTTGTTTCGCGGTGGAGGATGTCGATCATCTTTACTGTGTACTCTCTGTCCTGCTCGTTGAGCGATCCCGTCAGAGGTGCTGAGGCCCCAACCGTCGTGCCGAGACGATATGTGAACCGGCACAGCATTTAACAGACGAAATCACTCAGGTCCGTCAATGAGGCGGCGACAGTTCTCCCACATTGCCCCCAGCGCCGCGATCCGCTGCTGTGCCTGCCACACGGAAACGATTGTGATTTGGAGGTCGTTTGCAATCTCCGAACTTCCCAGGCCATCCGCCACCATATTGACAATGATTACCTCCCGCGGCGTCAGGCAGGCGAGAACAGCCTCGTAGTCGGGAATGTCAGACTCGTGGGGTTGGAATATACGCTCCGGTGTGTTTTCGTTCATCGTCTTTCCTCTCGAACGCAGCATAGTCATGGCAGACCATTGTACCCGAAATCGGTACGCCTGTCTACTCGAATCTGGTTGCGTCTAAGAGGGGGACTTATGTTCCGATGCTTTCAGGAGACGAGTACATTCACACCACGCTGCCTCACCAGTTGGGATGGTGACACAGGCGTGCCATAATGAAATTGTGTCCGCGCCCCATCCGAAAAAAGGGCGGCGGCCAACCAGCCAATCAGGTCAGTTCATCTTACCTTCCGGGCGGATTGTCATTTTGTCTGAACTCAATCTGAGTCACACGTATGCAGGAATACTGGAAGGTTCGCCGGAAGTGTCGGCGCGTTATATCCGCACGAGGCTGGAGGAAGCCGCACAGAAGAGTATGCTGTCAGGTATGCCGCTCGTTTCGATCTCTCCCGGTGTCAGGCGAGCAGGCTCTCGGCGCTACGGATACTCTCCTTTGAACAGCTGAATGCGCTCTGGGTCGGAGTAGCGGGAGTGGGGCAGGATCGTGCTGCGCACCAGATAGACGCTCACCTGCTTTACACGCTGTTCGGGAGAGTGCGTGGCGTTCCAGCGGTTGCCCAGATAAGAGGCGTAGGTGAAACACTGATCCTGATTCGGTCCATCGGAGATGTTCATCAGGAATTTGCGCCAGCGCTCGTTGTAGTAGGTGTCGGAAATAAGCGGGGGCGCAGCGTAGCTCACGGGCGAAATTTGGGTTTTAAGATCGACTTCTTCCCCATCTTTCAGCACGGCCGGAACCACAATCCAGCCCTGATTCTTCATCGGGTCCGGGGCGAACAGCTCCCAGTTCTGATCCATCCGCGCAATCTCCCCGATCCAGTTCCATGTCACCGGGAACCAGCGCACGTGCCGGCTGAAATCGGTCATGCGAACGTTCCAGCACACCACATAGACCAGATAGAAGATGGCGAGGCACTGTATGGCGCGGGGACTGCGCGTGCTGAGGGACTGAGGATGCAGGCGCTCTCTCCAGCCGTCCGCTCTCACGGCCAGGGCGGAGACGAAAGCCGGCGTCTGAATACGCGGCAGGCGCGCCGACAGACGGAAGAGTTTCTGCCAGAACCAGTCCGGCATCAGCACCAGCCAGGCGAGCGCGCCGATGATCGGGAACAGGCCCAGTTCCAGACACAGCCCCAGGGAGATATGAAAGCCCATATAGGCCAGCACGACCCCAGTGCGGAGAGGCCCGGAGAAAGCCGAAGCGACGATGAGAAACGGAGCCAGAAACTCCAGATTCCAAGCGAGGAATGTCAGCGTCCTGAGCAGGTCCGGGTAGTGCAGCAGGAACTTCGCCAGCGGGGTGGCGAACTGGCCTAGACTCAGCGCGTAGTAGATCGCGGTATAGTCTGTGCGCCAGGTGGCGCCGGTCTTGAGCAGCGCCCCAAAGAGATAGATGATTCCAAGCTGCACGATCAGCGCGACCGTGCCGACCGAAAAAATGCGCTGCGGCATCGGCGCAGCGGTCTTGTCCAGCGCGCGATCCACCGACCAGCGCAGGCCGAGCGGCAAAAACATCGCCCAGAAAGCCAGTACCCGTACCATTGTGTCGCCCCCTGTCAGAACCAGGATGTTGCGATTCTGCAGGGAGATCAACAGCAGCCAGCAGACTACGGAGGCTGTGCGGGTACGGTAGCCGACGAGCAGAGACAGCGCGAACAGTCCTGCCACGAGAAACAGCACGATCTCCAGGGGCAGCGCTGGATGCAGGGTGTGGATGGACCACCACCAGTGCTGCTGCTGATAGATGGAGACGAGCGCAATCGGTAAGATTCCTGCATCCGTATAGTGCGCCCGCAGATCCTGAGCCCTGTAGAGCAGATCCCCGATCATGATCAGGGCCAGACAGATGCGAAACAGCGCCAGCGAGCGCACGTCGATCCCGAAAACCTTTTCTGCAAACCCAGCGAAGCCCCCAAGTGGTACCGGCGCACTCGCGTCCGACAGATTCTCCGACGGTTCTGGAACGCCTGCAGGGGACTCCGTCTGCTTAAAACGGGCCATACGGACGAGCAGAGAGGTCGGTCTTGGGAAGTCACGCCGGGGACGGGGTCGGGCCGGTACGGTGAGGCGAGTGAACGCCATGAATTTCAATCTCCTGGGGGACCAGTGTGGGGCCGGGTGGGAGAGAACCCACCCGGCTTCGTGCGATTACGCGGAGAGGGCTGTGGGAGCGGCCGGAATGGTTTCCGGAACTGTCTGCGGGACGACGACGCGCGAGGTGAGCAGATGGAGCAGGTTGACATGCGCGGCGGAACTCCAAAGGCAGTCACGGCGATTCCAGTAGGCGCAGTAGGCCTGCCTGCCGTCTATCGTCGGAACCCATGCGTCCTCCCCGGTGCCGGTGAAGAGGACGACCCGCGTGTAGGGCTTGACAGCGACCTCCTCGCGAAACACATACATCTCCTGCATTCTGCGGACGGGGTCGCTCTCCAGATAGGCATCTGTGCAGAGCGCCCAGCCGCGCAGGCTCACGGTGACCAATCCCTGATTTTGCAGCACGATATATTCGCCCTGCGTGTTTGACGCCGGATGCACCTCGATGATCTTCAGCATCGCTGCTCCTCTCCTACGGACGTACAGGTTGTGTCTCTATTATAGACGTTTTCGAGCGATTAAGGAAAGCCGTCCCACCCAGCGCGGTGAAATCCTTTGCGCGGAAGCGAAGAATTTGGAGTGTCCGACGGGCTTTCTGCGGCTCCCGCTACGAGCAGCCGAAAACCGAACCGCAGTTGAGACACTTGAAACAGGCGCCGTTGCGCACCATGAGGCTGCCGCACTCCGTACAGATCGGTGCGTCGGCCTGGTTCTGGAACGTCTTTCGCTCATGCTCGGTGAGGGTGAGAGGCGGCGCGGCCGCCATCAGGGTCAGATGCGGTTGTTCGGCATCTGCGGCCGACGTGCCTGCCGCCTCGACTCCCTGACCGATCTCCTCGCTGTGACCGTTGGAGAGGGAGGGCAGGATTGTCTCGGGCATTCGGTTCAGGAACTTGCTGTCCAGCCAGCGGAAGATATAGTCCATGATCGACTTGGCGAACCGGATATTGGCGTTGTTGGTCACACCGGACGGCTCGAAGCGGGCATGGGCGAACTTATCTACGAGTGTCGGCAACGGCACTCCGTACTGCAGCGCCAGCGAGATGGCCGTCGCGAAAGAGTCCATGAGGCCCGAGATCGTCGAGCCCTCTTTGCTCATCGTCAGGAAGATCTCGCCCGGCGTGCCGTCTTCGTACATTCCGACCGTGATGTAGCCCTCGTGCCCCGCGATGCTGAACTTGTGCGTGATACTGGCACGCTCGTCCGGCAGTTTGCGGCGCATCGGCTTGTTGACGGTCACGATCTGCGTCAGCATCTCCGGCACAGCGACAGCCTCCGCTGTCTCTTCATCGGCCCTGCGGGTCATCAACGGCTGAGTGCGCTTGGAGCCGTCCCGGTAGATAGCGATCGCCTTCAGGCCCAGTTTCCAGCCCTCGACATAGGTGTTGACAATCTCTTCGGAGGTCGCCTCCGTCGGCATGTTGACCGTTTTGGAGATCGCGCCGGAGAGGAACGGCTGTGCCGCCGCCATCATGTGGATATGGCCCTTATAGTGGATCGAGCGCACGCCGTTGCCTGGCTTGAACGCGCAGTCGAAGACCGAAAGATGCTTGTCGAGCAGGTGCGGCGCGCCCTCGACCGTATCGTTCTTGTCGATATAGGCGAGGATCTCTTTGCACTGCGGCGCGGTGTAGCCGAGCCGCTCCAGCGCTTCCGGCACAGTGTTGTTGACGATCTTCATCATGCCGCCGCCGACCAGGCTCTTGTATTTGACGATGGCGATGTCCGGCTCGATGCCCGTCGTGTCGCAGTCCATCAGGAAGCCGATGGTGCCGGTGGGAGCCAGCACGGTGGCCTGCGCGTTGCGGTAGCCATGCTCTTCGCCCTTCGCGATGGCGTCGTCCCAGCAGGTGCGGGCGGCATCGAGCAGGTCACGCGGCACATAGCTGCTGTCGATCTCCTCGACGGCGTCCCGGTGCATGCGCATGACCTCCAGAAACGGCTCGCGGTTCTTCGCATAGCCGGGGAACGTCCAGCCGTGGTCCCGTGCGATGACGCTCGACTGGTTGTAGGCTTCGCCGGTCATGACGGCGGTGATGGCTCCGGCCAGGGCGCGGCCCTCGTCGCTGTCGTAGGCCAGTCCGCGCGACATCAGCAGTGCGCCCAGGTTGGCGTAGCCGAGGCCGAGCGGGCGATAGTCGTGAGAGTTCTCCGCGATGCGCGGCGTCGGGTAGGAGGCGTTGTCTACGATGATCTCCTGCGCCGTCAGCACGATGCGGCAGGCATGTTTGAACGCCTCGACATCGAACTCTTTGTCTTCCTTACGGAACTTCATCAGGTTCAGCGAAGCGAGGTTGCAGGCGCTGTCGTTGAGGAACATATACTCCGAGCAGGGGTTGCTGGCGTAGATGCGGTCCGAATTTTTGCAGGTGTGCCACTTGTTGATGGTCGTATCGTACTGCAT
>JAYTGR010000579.1:0-11728 GCA_043733205.1 Chthonomonadaceae bacterium | reverse complement strand
GGCCGTATCCAGCCCGTGACCGCAGGCGGGTTGCTGTCTGATGTGAGGATAGTGGTCGCAATCGCAGCAGGGGTCATTTTACTGGTGGGGGGACTGTTCGGGTGGTCGCAGGGATGGTTCGGCGGCGCTGCGGTCGCCCCAGCAGGCGCCTCGTCCTCCCGGTCTCTGGGCAGTTCCGCTGCGCCCCCCGACAGCAATGAAGGCAGTGCGATGGGTAATAAGCGCAACAAGGATATAGGCCCGTAGCTGCCGTATCTCTGGTTCGATTTTCTCTTCGTCCTTATCGATCCAACCCAAGGAGTTGCATGAAAACCGTTCTGATTTTTGCTCTGCTTTGCCTGACGATGGCCGCAGAAGCCGTGCGAGCGGACGAATTTGCCCCACTGCCTCGTCTCAGGCATTCCATCGCCGTCATCGGGCATCGCGGTGGAAGGGCGATGGCCCCGGAAAATACGCTCGCGGCCTTTCGCAATGCCATTAAACTCGGTGCAGACTATGTGGAGATCGATGTCCGAGCCACCAAAGACGGACACCTGGTCATCATGCACGATGGAACGGTGGACCGCACCACCAACGGCAAAGGAGCGGTGAAGGATCTGGATTTCGACACCATCCGTGCCCTCGACGCTGGGAGCAAGTTCGATCCGAAATACGCGGAGGAGCGCGTGCCCACTCTGGATGAGGTGCTCGACCTCTGTCATAACAAGATCAACGTCTATGTGGATCACAAAGAGGCCCCGACGGAGCAGGTTTTCGAGGCCATCAAGAAGCATGGTATGGAGAAGCAGGTCGTTATCTACAACAACCCCAGGGATCTGAAGGAGTGGAAGAGGGTTGCGCCCCATCTGCCTGTTATGCCCAGCCTGCCCAGTCAGTATCGGCGTCCGGGCGGGATCGCAGAGTTCGAGGCGCTGCTGTCCGCCGAAGTGCTGGACGGCAATATCGTCGAGTGGACGAAAGAACTCGTCGACCAGGCACATGCGCTGCATATCAAAGTCTACGTCGATAACCTTGGCCCGAACGACAATCCGGAAGGTTTCCGGAAAGCCATCGCAATGGGCGTAGACGGCATCCAGACCGACCATCTCGACCAACTCGTTGCCACCCTGAAGGAGAGAAAATAACCGATCTGGCCGCACATGGCATAGACTGCCCTGCCGTAGTACTTTCTTCGCTTGCCTGCCCTGTACAAGAACGATTCTACAATGTCCTCCGCGTGAAGGGTATTTCCTGTGCGATCAGAGATAAAAACAGGATTTTCCGTTCTGAAAACGAAACGTAGAGAGCAGTTACAAAGGTTTCGCACAGCAGGCGGACTATACGCAGGAGTAGAATCATGGGGTGTTTCCATTATCGCATTGGGGTCACTGCATTCGTGCTGGCGCTGTGGGCGGCAGGGAGTTCGGGGGAGGCGCAGACACGCTATGATCCGGGCAAAAATGCGCTGTCACGGCCAGTGCAGAAGCTGGGACCGGAGACGCCGGATCGCAGCCACTCGATGCTTGGGGGCGCGTTCGATCAGGGGCCGCGTCAGCAGGCGCGGCTTATGAAGGGGATCGGCAACGTCCATTTCCCCGTTACGACCTCCAGGCCGGAAGCGCAGAAGTTTTTCGATCAGGGCATCGACTACCTCTACTCGTTCTCCTGGTTCGAGTCGGAGCGCGCCTTCCGTACCGCCGCGAAAATCGATCCCGACTGCGCCATGGCCTACTGGGGCATGGCGATGGCGGACAGCACACGCGGTAAGGAGTTCCTCAAGTTCGCTCAGGATCGGGAGAGCAAGGTCACCGATCGCGAACGCCGCTACATCGACGCCCTCGCGATCACGTTCCGGGATGGCGACGGCAAAGCCCGCACCAACGACAATATTCATGCCCTGGAAGCGCTCGTACACGCCTATCCCGACGATGTCGAGGCGAAGGCGATGCTGGCCTGGGTTCTGCACGACGAACAGAGCGGCCCCTCCTTCCGCGTCGCTATCGACGCCCTGCTGCGGGAGGTGCTGGCCAAAAACCCCCTGCATCCTGCCGCCCATCACTATCGCATCCACATGTGGGACGGCGAGAACGCCGAAGCCGCCCTCGACAGCTGCATCGCCTATGCCAAAGCCGCGCCTGCCATCGGTCATGCCCTGCACATGCCGGGCCACATCTATGCTCGCCTCGGTATGTTCGTGAAAGCGACGACATCGCTCGAGGCGGCCACCCATGCGGAACGGCGCTACTGTGCGGAAGCGGGGGAGATGCCGTTCGAAACCTGGGACTTCCTGCATAACCAGGACTTTCTCTGCGGCGCCATCGGCTATACCGGCAGAATTCACGATGGCGTTCGCCTGGCTATCGAGATGCGCGACACGCCCCATGATCCGCAGTTCAATGCAGGATCCTCGTTCCAGCGGGGCCGTTTCAATCTGCTGCGCGAACGCGTACGGGGGGAGCGCTGGGACGATATTCTCAGCGACAAACAGCACGGATGGACGGATGCAGCTGGGGATCGCCTCTGGCTCGGCTACGCGCAGGGGCTGGCAGCGCTGGGCAAAGGCGACCTCGTCAGTGCGCGGCGCATCGGGGCCGAACTTGCTAAACTCGATTTGAGCGGCGACATCCAGAATGCCGCCCGCCTGGAGATGCGCGGTCGTCTGGCGGTTCAGGACGGCAAAGCGGCCGAAGGGATCGATATGCTGAAGAAAGCGCTGGAGATGGAGAACCGGAGTTTTCAGCACGGCGATCCGATCAACTATCCGCGCCCGGTCTACGAATCGCTGGCCTGGGCCTATCTTACCGCGAAGCAGCCGACGGAGGCCGAAGCGGTCCTGCTGAACGGGATCAAACGCGAACCGGACAACGGCTTCGGCATCGCCATGCTGACGGAGGCGCTGGCTGCGCAGGGGCGGCGCTCGGAGGCGCTGGAGCAGTATGCGAAGCTCGCCGAGGTTTGGCAGCACGCCGACAATGATCTGCCTGCCCTCCAGCGCGTCAAGGCACTCGGCCTCGAAGCCGATCCCGCCTGCACCGTGCGTTCACAGTTTCCGACGCCCTATGTTCCCTCCAGTGAAATGATGCACTATGGGCCAGCGGAGTGGCAGCCTTTCCCCGCGCCCGATGTTCTCCTGACTGGCCCCGACGGCAAACCGACCCGACTTTCGGCATTTCGCGGCAGGAACCTGCTGCTCGTCTTCTATCTGGGCGGCGCCTGCCCAGCCTGTACTTTGCAGCTGAATGCCCTCGGCAAAGAGAAAGCCGATTTCACCGCCCTCAGCACCGAGATCGCTGCGGTCAGTTCGGACAGCCCGCAGGCCGACAAGACCTTTCTCGCGGCCAATCCCACCTATCCCCTGCGCCTCTTCTCCGACGTCAAACACGAAGCTGCCAAACGCTGCAAAGCCTTCGACGACTTCGAAAATAAGGAGCTTCATGCCACCCTGCTCCTCGACAAACAGGGCCGTGTCTGGTGGTACCGTTACGGCGTCGAACCGTTCACCGACACCAAGTTCCTCAAAGAGGAGATCGCTCGCATGAACGTCTGGGAAGCCGGTCATCCTGCAGCGTCCCACTGATTCGAAGCCGCCTAAAAGAGACTTCCCTGTGTTTCTGGCGGCTTTTCAATCGCGGCAAGACCCAGCTCTTGCCGCACTTTATCGACGGTACCGGGGCCATAACCTTCGTAGTCGTTGTTGCAGAAGATATAGGCGGCGTCGATGTGGGACTGGTTGGTGCGGAGCGCGCCGGTCCAGCGCGCGATCTCGGCGGAGCGGTCGGCCTGCAGTTTCCGGTGATGGTCGTAGGCGCCATGCTTACCGATGAGCCGCATATAGACGAAGTCGGTGGTCAGTTCCAGGCGTTTCGGCATTCCGGGATAGTCGGCGGCTGCCAAGGCGACGCCATGCTCTGCGAGCAGGTCGGCGACATCCGTTCCGATGAGCGACCGATGTCGGAACTCGATGGCAAAGCGCGCCGTCTTGTCCGACAGCTGCGTTAGCAGGGGCAAAAAGTTCTGAAGTTCGGGCAGCTGATCGCGTGTGAAGCTGGGCGGCATCTGGATCAGCATGGGGCCGCGTTTCTCGCGGAGCAGGGCCATCGTCGCCACGAAATCTTCCAGGGGTGCGCCGACGTTTCGCAGGCCCGCATCGTGCGTGATCAGGCGCGGCACTTTCGGGCAGAAGAGGAAGTGGGATGGCGTTGCATCGACCCACTGGCGCACCGTCGTTTCGCGCGGTGTGCCGTAGAAGGTCGAGTCGATCTCCACCACGTCGCAGGAGCGGGCATAGAGCGTGATCGCCTGCCTGCCCGGACCGGCGGCGGGGTAGAAAGGGCCGTTCCAGTCGGCGTAACTCCAGCCCATCGTGCCGACATGCACCGGGATCGTCAGAGGCTCTTTCGGCAGCATTTTGTCTTGTATCTCCATGCCGCCTGAATTCGGTGCAAAAACCTGCTTCTCCTGCTTCAGAAAAGGCGGTGAACGCGGAATTTACTCTCCCCTCGCCTGCGTATAAACAAAAACCACCCTCTTTAGCTCTGCCGGGTGTATATTCTTGCAATGTTAAGGAATGCAGCACCATGCGGCGACATATCCGCTTTGTTTTGAGGCCGTCTGTTTTTGCGCTGTGTCTGCTGTTTCTGCTCTGTGCGCTCCGCTCCTCCAGGGCCGACGATACGCTGCCGCCTGCAGAGTTGGTGGAGGGGCAGCTGCAGGGCTTCTCTGCGGCGCGAGAGACGCTGGACGGCGCTTTCCCCGGCCTCCTCCTCACCGTGCGCGAACACGATCCGATCTTCGATACCCGCTATCAGCAGCCCTATCGTGCCACCTGCTGCGCCTACATCGCCCGCAAGTCCTCCGGTGGGGACCCCCTCACCAGCTATTCGCGCCGTTTCGTGGTGCATGTGCCGGACGCCGGGGCTCTGCCGACCGCGAAGCGAGTGGCGCGTCTTCTTCTGCTGCTGCAGGGTGAAATGCAGTCGCATCTGCGTGTCGATCATCCAGGGCGCTATCAGACCGTCTCCGTCTGGCTCACACGGCGCGTGGAGCGCGGCCTTTCGCCCGATACGGGCGGAGAGCAGTTCAAAGATCAGATCTATATCTACAACCTGTTCGCCGACCGCCGCGCGGTCGAGTGGGGCCGCGAAGTCGCACACGAGTACGGGCATTTTGCGCTGGTGCCGGGAGCCATCGGCTTCACAGCTCCGGAGGACGACTCCAACGGCGTTCTGGGCGAGCGTCTTTTTCTGAAATGGCTCTGGACCGATCTCCATTCCGGCCGTATTCGGACCGAAGCGCTGCCGTTTCTGACACCCGATCTGCTCGACACCTACATCGCGCTTCAGGTCACGCCTCTGCTGCGCCGCGCCGCCAAGGAAGGTCCGGATGCCCGCCAGCTGGCAAAGCGTGATTCCGAAGGCATGGACTGCTATACCGGCCTGCTGCTCTATCTGGACACCCTCTATGGAAGCCGCCAGCTGCAGGACATCCGCGCCTGCACCCTGCCCAGACAGGCCGGGGATTTCGTGCATTCCTCCGACTTCCTGCGCGGCGCCGTGCAGTCGCTGACGGAGTCGCTCGACACGACACTGCACCTTGCCGGTCTCTCCGCCGACAGCAAAACCGCCTCCCTCGCCGTCTATCTGCCGCGCGGCCATTATACTCTCCGCGCCGAGGGGGGAATCGCCTCCTGGCAGGCCGAGGAGCCTGCGCTTCACGCCGCAAGCCAGACCTCCCTCAGCGTCACGCAGGCCGGGTGGCATCGCCTGACAGTCGTACTGAGCGCCCCTCCCGATACGACGACCCTCCTGCACCTGCATCGCATCGCGAAGTAGGGGAGAACTCCCTAACCCCACCTCCCCCAACCCCCTCCTTATAAGGAAGTCATCTTGTCCCTTAAGGCCGCCGCCCCTAAAGGAGCGGCCTGCTGAGAAAGTTAAGGCCCATAAATGGGCCTGGGAGAGCTGTCAAAGAGATTGAGGCTCAGTGTGAGGTAACACCTGCTGCCTCATTATTTGCGCGTAAAGACTTGTTTACGCCGGACCCAGACCCCTTCAGGGGTCTTGCCAAAGACAGCCCGCTCCTTTAGGGGCGGGAAGAGTGGGGTAAAGCGTGGAAAGGTATGGCCTTGTCAAAGCAGACTTTGCTAAGGGACAAGATAAGTTCGTAAGAAGGGGGCTTCCAGAAAACTCCCTCCCCTTAAGAAATGCTTCGCGCGGAAGCGCAGCATTTGGGGTCTCTTCCTATTCGTCAATTTGGAGTGCCGCAAAGCGGCTTCATGATTTGGGGTGCCCGAAGGGCTTCCTTGTAAGTGGCAGGGCCGGGGTGGGGTTCCTCTCTTTCCTTCGCAAGAAGGGGCTTTCTGCAGAAAAGAGGTTGTCAGGGTTGGGGCTGTAGGGTACACTTGTCAACATGGAAAATGCCGTTTCGACAATCCGGCCGCGCTTCGATGTGGAGGCCAGAGTGCTTTCCCATGAGCGGGTCATCGGGCAGGAGTTCGAGATCGTGTTCGAGGCTCCCGACATTGCCGCAGTCGCACAGCCGGGCCAGTTTCTGGAACTGCTTTTCGGGGACAACTACGCGCCGCTGTTACGGCGTCCGTTCAGCCTGTACCGGGTCGATCGCGCGGCCGGAACCTGCAGCGTGCTCTATTTGGCACGGGGGGCTTTCACCAGCGGGCTGGCGCAGAAGCGGGCAGGGGATAAAGTGTCCCTGCTCGGGCCGCTGGGCCAGCCTTACCGCTGGCAGGCTGGGGAGAAGGGGCGGCATATTCTCATTGCGGGCGGTATCGGCGCGCCGCCGCTCTATTTTCTGGCGCATGAACTCAGCCGGACAGCAGGCATCGATCCCGCCCAGGTCATCGTGGTCAACGCCGCCCGCACCCGCGACCTGCTGGTGGGAATGACGGAGTTCGGCAGTCTCAATATCGTGCTGCAGGCCGTGACGGGCGACGGCTCGCAGGGCGCGCGGGGCCTCGCTACGGAACTGCTCACGCGCCTGCTCGACGAGGATTCGACTTCCACGCATCTCTACTCCTGCGGTCCGATGGGGATGCTGCGCGCCGTCGGCGACATGGCGCTTGCGCGCGGTGTGCCCTGTCAGCTCTCCATCGAAACGTCCATGCCGTGCGGCATCGGCCTGTGTCAGGGCTGTGTCGTCTCCCTGCATGCCCCGCATCTTCCGGGGGGAGGGCGGAATGCTCTTGCCTGCGTCGAAGGCCCTGTCTTCGATGCGCATCTGCTGCGCTGGTGACACCCCTGCCATCTCTGAGGCGGTTTGTGCTAAAATAGTTCGTTCTGTCGTCCACGAAGGCGGGAACAGAGACCATATGGGAGCGGAGGATTGAGGAAGCATGGCAACGCTGGCGGAAGCCCTCTATGCACAACCGACGGAACGTCTGCGCGAACTGGTGACGGCCCGCAGCATCGAAACGAAGCGGCTTGCGATGGCACCGGACAAACGTCAGCTGGTGCAGCTGCTGACCGCCGAATTGACGCGCCCGCATTCGCTCAATACCGCCGCCCTGCAGTGCAATGCGCGTGAACTGCGCCTCCTGCAGATCATGGTCTCTCAGGAGACCGGGTCGGGACTGAGCTGGCAGCGCGTGTTAGATGCCGCCGGCGGCGCAGAGATGGAACCGGCTCTGACCCGCGTCATGAACGGACTGACGCGGCTGGGGCTGGCCTTCCGGCTGGATTCCAACGTGTTCATTCCGGACGCTGTGCGGCATCAGATCCCGCAGTCTCTCTCCGATCGCTACACCCTCGAACGCCTGCTCAATCTGTACGATGCGCCTGCGGTCAAACGCATCATCGAGAATCTCGGCCTGCGTCTCGGCACCAAGGCGAACAATATTGAAGCCGTTCTCAACGCCCTGCTGGCCCGCAACGCTCTCCCCGCTTTGAACCCGCCACTGACCGCCGACGAGCGCCGGGTTCTGGAGTATGTGGTTCAAGTAGGCGGGGACGCCCTGCCGTCGGAGGTCGCAGCGGAGGTGCTGGGAGGCAGGACCGATGAGTTTTTCCGTTACGACTGGCAGAACCGCTGGAAACAGGGGCGCGAACGCAATGCGGTCGACACCCTGCTCGGGCGCGGCATGCTCTTCGTCCTCTCCCCCAACTACGGCTACAATCTGATTCTGGTCATTCCGGGAGATCTGCTGCGCGCGATGACCGGGACCGACCGGTCGGGTTTCTGGACGGAAGCCGCTCCCGCGCCAAAACCGCTCGCACAGGCTCCATTGCAGTCGAATCGCCATACCACGCTGATCCGCGATGTCGTCTCCCTGCTCGGTTTTTTTGGCACCCAGGAGGTCGCCCGCACCAACACCGGTCATATCCATAAGACCGGTCTGAAAAACGCCGCGCGCACCTTTTCACTGTCGGAAGACCGCTATGCCTCCTTTGTCTATTCTCTCTGCCGTGAGGCCGGCTTGATCGCGCCGTATGGAGAGAAACAGACCTATGCTCTGACCGAGGCGGGAGACAAGTGGCTGCACCTCGGCACCCGCGAGCAGCAGGAGAATCTGTTCGCCGCCTGGCGCAATGGGTCTCTCTGGGGGGAGATGTTTACCGAACCCCTGCAAAAGACCAATGCCTACCGCTCGAAGGAGCTGATGGTGGGTATTCGCAAGGAGGCGCTGCGGCTGATAGCGGCCAGTGCGGACTCCGAGTTTATCGACATCGTCTCGCTGACCGACGCGCTCTCGTTCGGTTCGCCTCTTCTGCTGGTGGAGACAAGTCAGCATGGTCATCTCGTGGCGTCTCCCCTCGTCTTCACACGTCTGCTGATCGGGGAGTGCCTTCTATGGCTGGGGCTGGCGGAGCTGGCGAGCACCGAGCCTGCCGCTCTGGCAGAGACGCCAGGCATTGCCGACGGCAAAAGCGGGAAGGCGGGGGGCAAGGGCGACGCTGCGGCGAAGAGTTCGGCTCCGGTCTTCACCGGATTTCGTCTGACGCCGCTCGGCGCGAATCTGCTGGAAGCGCCGAGCGGCGCGCCGCTGCCGGAAGAGCCCCGCGAAGACAAATTCATCGTGCAGGCGAACGCCGAAATATTCGTTCCGCCCTATCTGGCGCCTGCGATCTTCTACAGCCTGCTCACCCTTACCGATATTCCGGCCAAGGGAGGGACGGGCAATACGGTCCTGCTCACCCGCGAGTCGATACGCCGGCTGCTGGATCGCGGCGCGACCGCGCGCAATATCCTCTCCTTTCTGCAGGCCCATGCCCGCACCGGCATTCCGCAGAATGTGGAGTATCTCATCAACGAGGTCGGCGGCAAACATGGGCATATTCGGGTCGGGAAAGCCTATACCTATCTGCAGGTCGATTCGCCCATCCTGCTGAAGGAGCTGCAGGCGCGGCGCGAATTCAAAGGGCAGTTTGTACGCACGCTCAGCGATACCGTCGCGATCCTGAGTACGGAAGATCCGGGAACGCTGCTGCGGGATCTGCGCAAAGCGGGCTATCTGCCTGTCAACGACGACTCGGCGCTCCGCAATCCTCTCCAGGTCCCGCAGCCCGAAGAGACGATCGCATCCCCGGCCTCACCCCCCTCCGCCGGACACGGCGCGAAAGCGACTCCGGCTCTGGCAACGCTGGACTGGGAACGCATTGCCCGGGACGACGGCAAGCCCTGGAACTCCATCGCCGCGATGAGCAGCGTCATGCCGCCGGAGGCCGTTCAGGGCAAACAGCAGATCGCGAAGCTGATCCGGGAGGCGACGGAGAACCAGCAGCCCATTCAGTTTGCCCAGACCAATATGCCGGAGCCGCGCACGCTGATTCCGAGCCACCTGTTCGGGAACTTCGTCCAGGGCTTCGCTCCTCTCAGCGAAGGTCACGAGACTCACAACATCAACCTGATGACCTGGGCACGCGTTCTGTAACGATTGCCAACATGCCGGAGCGGTTTGCAGCCTCCACAGCCCCTCTTTCGGAAGGAGGGACTGCATGCTTTGCAGTTTGCCCTGAACACTTTCCGCCGATACACCGTCCAAAAGGTAAGAAATATTCTCATTTTCCGTCGGGAAGTGATGCGAAACTGGAAAAGTTGTGTTACAATGAGAGGCTGTCCTGAAAGGAGGTGCATTATCGACCTCATGCAGGAAACAAAGCAGGCGGACCGCATTGCAGGCAGAGGAGCATCTCACCGGAGTCGGGCGGGGTTTACCCTGATCGAACTGCTCGTCGTCATCGCGATTATCGCCATCCTGGCCGCTATTCTTTTTCCCGTGTTTGCACAGGCGCGCGAGAAGGCACGGCAGACCGCCTGTCTCTCGAACGTTCGGCAAATGGGTCTTGCCATCACGCTGTACACGCAGGATTATGACGAGACATTTCCGCTTGCCGCGACACTTACTCCGCAAGGGTTTCTGAACTGGCACCATCTGACGGATCCTTACGTAAAGAATAAACAGGTCTGGGTCTGCCCAAGCGCCAGCCTGCCGATACGGGATGGTCTGGGCAATCTGGTCTGCCACTACGGATTCAATTCGTACTATCTGAACGTAGGCATCAATGTATTCAACATCTTCTCGCTGAACAACGCGCCCGGCGTCACCCTTGCCGCCGTAGCCGACCCGACCCGCACGGTGCTGCTGGCGGACTGTCGGGGCGTGGACGGGTATCAGACTCCCAGTCATCTCAGCACGTACCTGCTGCCGCCTTCCCAGCCGCCCGGTAAAGCCGGGGCGGACTTCTGGGGACGGCCCGATCCGCGTCACAGCCAGGGCGTGGTCGTGGAACTGGCGGACGGGCACACGAAGTGGTTCCGCACGAGCGGTTTCTATCTCGGCCAGACGCCGCCGGACGACTGGTTCGATCTCCAATAGCGTGTTTCACAGGTCTGTCCTGCTCCTCCGCAGGACATTCAGGCGCTATTGCAATAGACGCGGCAGACATTTCCGCAGGTCAGGGGAAGGCACGCATTCAGGCGTGCAACTTTCCACGCTCGGTTCCGGTCTATTATGATGGAAGCGACGTGAAGAGAACCTATCTGGGATTCGGCCTGCAGAGTTTGTTATTCTTGTAAAGAGAGGAAGTCCACAGGGGTTTGTCGTTCGACAACATCTTTCTCTGCGAGGACGGGTAAAGCCGTCGGCAGGAGAGAAAAACTGTGTGACCCCGTGATTACGGGGTCTGTTTTATTCAATCCCGCACGTCGCGCCGAGAGAGGTGCAGACGCGGGAGACACAGAGCGCGAACGACGGTCTCTGTCCGGAAGTGAGAAGGGAGGGCGCAATGCCCGTACAGACGATGAACAAAACACTGGAAAGCCTGCGAGAGCGGGGCCGGAAGCAGGGCTTCCTGACCGACCGCGAACTTGCCGATGCCTTGAGTAACAACAACAACAGCAGTGAGCCTCTCGATGTCGAGACGATTGAAGCCTTCATGGAAGAGATCGAAGAGAGCGGTGTCTCCGTGGTAGCCAAGGCTCCCAAGCGCGACTCCGCCGATGAACGAGAGCCGACTCCGGACGAACTGGAGCCAGCCAGCGAACTCGAAGAGAGTACGCAGGCCTGGCTGCGCCGCGCCGGTAAGGTCGCCCTGCTGACGCACGATCAGGAGATCACCCTGGCGCGCCGCATGGAGACGCCGCGCAGCAAGTTCGAGGCGGAAGAGGCGAAGAACACGCTGATCCTCGCGAACCTGCGGCTTGTCGCCTCAGTGGCCCGCCGCTACCTGGGACACGGTATGCCGATCGAAGACCTGATGCAGGAGGGCACGATCGGGCTGATCCGCGCGGTCGAGCG
>JAYTGR010000578.1:0-1472 GCA_043733205.1 Chthonomonadaceae bacterium | reverse complement strand
AGCGACGAGGCGGACGCGACGGAGCGGCGCTGCTGGTTCCAGGGAGTGCCGCGCTATGCCTGGATCGTCCTGGCGGTGGCCGCACTGGGCTGGCTGTTCGACACGATGGATCAGAACCTGTTCAACCTCGTGCGTCTTTCCTCCGTTACCGAACTGCTCAAGCCGCACTATGCCGCTGCCGCACTGGACGCCGCCGCGAAAGAGAAGGGCGCGATCCTGACCGCGCTCTTCCTCCTGGGCTGGGCCACCGGCGGCTTTATCTTCGGCATTCTCGGCGACCGTCTGGGCCGCACGCGCACCATGATCGCTACGATCTGTATCTACGCCCTCTTCACCGGCCTCAACGCCCTGGTTCACACCTTCTGGCAGTACGCCGCCTGCCGCTTTCTCACCGCTTTGGGCGTAGGAGGGGAGTTCGCCGCCGGGACCGCTCTTGTGGCCGAAGTCTGGCCCTCCCGCTCCCGTCCGATGGCCCTGGGTGCGCTCCAGGCCTCCTCCGCCATCGGGAACGTCATCGCCGCGCTGATCACCCTGGTCCTGAGCGCCTCCAGCTGGCGCATCGCCTACGCGGTGGGGGCGGCTCCTGCCCTGCTCGTCCTCTGGATACGCGGCTCCGTGCGCGAGCCGGAAAAGTGGCAGCAGGCGCACGCCGCCGCCCTGAGCCAGAACAAGCCCCAGGAACTCGGCAATATTCTCTCGCTCTGGCGCGAACCTGTCCTGCGCCGCAATACGATCGCCGGAGTGCTGCTGGCGCTGGCCGGAGTGGGAGGGCTCTGGGGGGTCGGCTTCTTCCTGCCCGATCTGGTGCAGACCGCGCTGAAACCGGTCGTTTTGAAGTGGCCTGAGATCATGGCTCTGCACGGCATCGAACATGACAAGGCCGTGAAGACGCTGCTCAACGCTTACAAGAGCAAAGCCTCCATCGTGCAGAACATCGGAGCGTTCTTCGGCATGTTTTCCTATGCCGCTCTGAGCCAGAAGACGGGGCGCAAACCGGCGCTCTTTCTCTTCTTCATTCTGGCTTTCCTGGCCGTGCAGGCCACGTTCCACTTCCTGCACGATGTCCCCAGCGCCTATCTGCTGGCCTTTCCGCTCGGCTTCTGCGCCCTCGCTCCCTTCTCCGCCTATGCCGTCTACTTCCCGGAACTCTATCCGACGCGCCTGCGCGCAACCGGCATCGGCTTCTGTTACAACTGCGCCCGGCTCTTCGCAGCCCTCGCCCCCTTCGCGCTCGGCAGTCTCGCGAAAACCTACGCCAGCCCCACCGATGAGAGCGCCGGACTGCGCACCGCCGCCAGCATCATCGCCTGTATCTACATCGTCGGTTTCATCGGCCTCCTGCTCGCGCCGGAGACCAAGGGCAAACCCCTGCCGGAATAGGACAAAAGCGCATGGCACCGCCTTTATCGCGCAGAGAACTGAGCGCAGGCGGAGCCTCCGCCTGCGCGCTGCCTGCCTGCCGTTGGCGCAGA
>JAYTGR010000577.1:0-4487 GCA_043733205.1 Chthonomonadaceae bacterium | reverse complement strand
GCAGTATCACGCCGACTAGGCCGGGAATGGTGTAGACCTGTGTGCGGCCCTGCGGATTGTAGAGCGTGTCGATCCGAACGTCCACGGAGCCTGTGCCCCTGGCAGGCGGACGCTGAAAAGCGCTGCGGGCGGGGGCGGCGACCTGACTGTCGGAGCCGTCGAGCAGAACGCCGATTTCCGGAGGATTGGGGGTGCTGCTCCGGCGTCCGAAATCGGGCGGAACGATCACGGCTACCCGCGCCGTGCCGCGCCGAATGGCGTCCTCCGCCTGCGCGGGGGTGGAGAGCATACCGATCACATCGAGATACTGCGTGTTGTGCAGACCGGCGATGTAGTCGCGGCTTTCGCGGGTGCGGTCCATATCAACGACGACCGTGCGGACATGACGCACGTCGTAGTCGATGGCGAAGCCGAACATCGTCATCTGCAGCAGGGGAATCATAAGGGCGAAGACGAGCGTCGTCGGGTCACGCCGAATGTGCAGCAGCTCCTTGCGCGCGATACTCCAGAAACCGTAGAGGGCCGAGTTCATTTTTTCGCCAGACTCCTTGTCAGCGTTACGAACACATCTTCCAGCGAGGGCTCGATCGGACGGGCCGCCGTGTGGTCCAGACCGCCTCTGTTCAGCACGGCCAGCACCTCGGTGTCTTCCGTGGATTCCGGCATCAGCAGATGGATTTCCGCTTCGACAAGGGTGGCGTCGAGGGCGAAAGGCTGCCGTTTCAGGGCGCTGAGGGCGACGGCCGGGCTGGGTGAGGCGATGGCGATGCGGCGTGTGCCAACTGGAGTGACGGCAGGCAGTGCTTTGAGTTCGGCGGGTGTGCCATGCACCATCAGTTTCGACAGGTAGATATAGGCGATGAGACTGCAGCGCTCCGCTTCATCCATGTAGTGCGTGGTCACGAAGAGCGTTTTGCCTGCGGCCGCGAGTTCGAACAGCAGATCCCAGAGTTCGCGCCTCGCTACCGGATCGATCCCTGCCGTCGGCTCGTCGAGAAAGACGATCTCCGGTTCATGGATCAGCGCGGCGGCGAGCGCAAGACGCTGCTTCCAGCCGCCGGAGAGCTGCCCGCTGCGCCGATCCAGATAGTCGCCTATTCCGACAAGGTCCACCACCTCCGCCTGCCGTCGTTTCTTGTGTTCGCCACGCAGGCCGTAGATCCCGGCGAAAAAATCGAGATTCTCCCGAACGGTCAGATCTTTGTAGAGGCTGAACGCCTGGTTCATGTAGCCGATGGAGCGCTTGACCGCTTCGGACTCCCGCACGATGTCGTGGCCTGCGACGCTTGCGGAACCGGAGGTCGGCTGCAGGAGCCCGCACAGCATGCGGATGCAGGTGGTTTTGCCGCTGCCGTTTGGCCCCAAAAAGCCGAAAATCGTGCCGCAAGGCACCGTCAGCGAGAGCGAATCGACGGCGGTGATATCGCCGAAGCGTTTGGTGAGCGCCTGCATTTCGATGGCATTCATGCGCTGCCTCCCTGCGTGCTTCGCCCAGGACAATCCGTCTGCACAGCAGCTCGTTTCATGGCGACCATTCTCCCAGCCGCCGCACCGTGACGAACATACCGGGCTTGACCAGCGCGTTGGGCGCTTTGAGGCGAATACGGACGCCGAAGACCTGTTTGCCCCGCTCGTCCGGTGCCTGCAGATTGGCGGGAGTGAATTCGCCCTGAGACGAGATGCTGTCCACCACGCCCTCCAGGAGTTTCGGCACGTTGTCCAGATGGAGCTGCGCTGCCATGCCGACCTGGATCGGCGCGAGCCGGCCCTCCGGGACATAGACGCGCACCCAGATGTCCGTCGGATCGGTCAGGCGCACGACCGGCGACTGCGCGCTGATGAGGTCACCGACTGAAACCGGGATCCGCTCGATAACGCCGTCGATGGGAGCGCGCACGATCCGTTCCGCAAGGCTGCGCCGTGAACTCTGCGCATTGGCTTCTGCGGCGCTGGCGGCAGCCCGTGCCTGCGCGATCTCCTCTTTGCGGCTGCCATTGCGGAGTTCCGCGAGGACGGCTTTCGCCTGTCCGAGCCGCGCCTGCGCCCCCTGAATATCCTCCGTCCTCGGCCCGCGCAGCACGAGTTTCAGGGCCTCTTTGGCCTGCCCCAGTTCGGCCTGCGCCGCCATGATGTCTTCAATGCGGCTTCCAGCGCGCACGAGCGCGAGCGCAGCCTGCGCCTGCTTATAACCCTGCCGCGACTGCTCCAGCTCTTCGGCAGGAGTGCCGGCCTCTGCGCGCTGAGCAGCCTGCTCCATCTCATTGCGCCGTGCAGCAGCCTCCTGGAGAGCGGCCCGCGCCGTATCGAACTGCTGCCGGCTGACCGCCCCCTCTTTGAACAGGGTCTCGGTTCGTTTAGCATCGGCCTGCGCCAGCGCTTCCGTCGCTGCGGCTGCGGCGAGCCGCGCTTTCGCCTGCGCCTTCTCTTCAGGTGTCAGGCCGCGCTCGGACTGCTTGAGGCGGGCCAGAGCCGCGCGCTCCGCCGCTGCGGCCTGTGCGATCTCTTCCGGCCGCGCTCCCGCCTTCGCCTTTCGATAGAGCGCGTCCGCCTGCCGCACGCGGGCGCGCCCCTGCCCGATCTCTTCGGGCAGGGGGCCATTGCGCAGGCGAGCCAGCGCCGCCGTCTGCTCCGCGACCACGGCCACCTGTTTTTGGATCTCTTCCGGGCGCGGGCCGTTCGTGGTTTCGCGCAGCTGCTGTCGGGCCTGTTCCGCAGCAGCCAGCTTCGCCGCTGTATCCTCCTGTGCGGGCAGCGTCTCTAGTTCCAGGAGCGTCTGTCCGGCATGAACGGTGTCGCCCTCCCTCACCAGGATCTTCGCCACACGTCCGGCGATGCGGGAAGCGATCTGGGTCGGCTGGTTCTCGAAGAATCCGGTAAGCGCGGCGCGCTCTTTGGCCCGCTGCCTGTCGATATAGAAGCCGCCCCCGCCGAAGACAGCGATGAGGACGAGCGGAACCAATGCGCGTGGATTCGGGCGTTTCACGATCGGTGCCCCTCCTGCGGTTTCATCTCTCTATTATCCAGGTTAACCGGAGAACGCTGGACAAGCCGCAGCCGCCACGAGGTCATGCCGATGCTGTCAGTGGGATCATTCGAGGCCAAGGCAGGCCAATCCTGCGTTGGTATCTGTCGGCGGAAACGAAAGCGGATTCTCCTGGAGGAATTGCGTGCGCTCCCAGACGAATATTGATGCCGCATCGCAGACGTCTTCATCCGGTGTAAACCTTTTTTTGCCCAGCTGACTGACCGCCCAAAACGAGGTCAGGTCATCGAGCTGCCTGTCCTCGACCAGCAGCACGGTCAGGGCGGAGGCGGGGATCTCCGCCAGAGATTTCCCCCCCATATTGAACGGCGTGGCGTACGAACTGAACGGGTGATGTTGGTGTTGGGCACTTTAAGATGAGCGTAAACCCCGCCCAGCGCGAAGCGCGTGCATACATAAGCCTATCCTTTCCGATGTATCCCTCGTATCCCGACCGTTCTTGGGTATTTTGAACATTATATCTTGTTCAGCAAGGTATTTCAAGTGAATCGGCCTCCGCAGGACAATTTTTTTGCCGTTTAACGGAACGGTCGGACAAACGGACCTGGCGCTTGCTGGTCATTTCCGCAAAGGTCATACAAAAAAGGATATTACGCCGATCGGTCGGCGCACACGGGGTTCTTACAACTCAATCGTTAGCTCTTCCTCGTCCTGAGCGTTCGGCGGGCTGGCGAGAACTTTGGCGACGAGTTGAGGCAGACGCACGGTGAGGGCAGAGTTGGCGACGAGCAGATTGCAGCCGGCTGCCATCGCGTTGGGGCGTATTTGGGGCATGGAGACGTGGGAGCAGTAGCCCAGCACCGGAGGCGGATCAGCCTGGGCTTTGATCCTTTTCACGACCTCCCCCGGCGCCTGCTGTTCGCTGCTGAAGTTGACCAGGGCAAGGGCCAGCGTGTTCTGCTCCGCAAAGGCGATCGCCTCTGCAGAGTGCGTGAAGATCGACGGGGCGTAACCGAGATGCGTCAGAGTCTTCTCGATACGCACGGAGAACATCAGATCGTCCTCCAGCACCAGCACCTTCGGTTTTTCGGATTCAGAGAGTGTCATCGGGATTCTCTTAGGTTTCTATGAGGGGCGCTGCGGCGCTTTCCAGTCGTTGGTCAGGCTGATATCGGCGGCCGATCTCGGCAAGCATTGCGGGAAAGTCACCGGCGACGATACCCTTATGGGGGATGCTGATGGCATTGAGCGCATCGATACACAGATAGGTATAGCCCGGTCTTGAATCGATTCGTTCGAGAGTTCTCCAGGGGATCTTTGTCTCCATCCGGGCCGTACGCAGGATGAAACCTGTCTCGACAAGTTCCAGCTCCAGCTCCTTATCGAAGAATGCGCCGCTCTGGGGTGCATAGCACCTGCGTATGTTTCCGCGTACAGCGTTCTTGTAGATCCTTGAGGCTTGCGAGGCGAATAGCAGGGCAGATACTGCCCCCACGCCGAGCGC
>JAYTGR010000576.1:0-4495 GCA_043733205.1 Chthonomonadaceae bacterium | reverse complement strand
GCGGGCCGCCATGCACGTAGACGATGCAGGGAGCCTTCTGGGCCGCATTCAGTTGGGACGGCTTCAGCAGCCAGCCCGCGACCGTGCCGCCCGCTTCGTTGGGGATCGAGATCGCTTCCGGCGCAATGACCTCTGTCTCCTGCTGAAAGGCGCGGTTGAAATCGGTGCGAGGACGCACCTGTACGCCCTCCCCTGCGCGCTGAGGCTCCAGCAGAACCGTGAGTTCCTGGGGGCAGAGCGGCGTTCCGAAGGCGATTGCGGCACGCCCATTGGGACTGAGCGTAAAGCCGCCGAGTTCACCGCCTGCCGGGGAGAGAGGAAAGGGGCGCCCGCCCTCTACGCCGACGAGATAGAGACGTGTATCGCCGTGTTCGCTGATCGGGAAAAAGAGGGTGTCGCCGCCTGCGCTCCACTGCACGGTATCGCCTGCTCCGATCTCGTGCGCGTCGGAGAGAGAGGCATAGCCGACATAGAGGTCCAGAGCGCCGGTCAGATCTGCCGCACTCTCCCCGCCTGCCGCCGGAAGCACGCAAAGCCGGGGGTTGTTCGTTCCCCAGGTGTCGGTCAGGTCCGGATTGCCGAGGTAGGCGAAGCGCGCGCCGTCCGGCGACCAGACCAGTCCCTCCTTCGGCCCCAGCGGAGCAGGAATGGGAGTCAGTTCGCCCCCGGCAGCGGAAACCGTCCAGAGCGCGTCGTCGTAGTACGGGGCGATGTCGCGGTCGGGGCGTCGGTCGGAGAGGAAGGCCAGGGCCGCGCTGTCCGGCGACCAGGTCGGAAGCCCGCAGGCATAGGGACCGGTCGTCAGCTGGATGCATTCGCCTGTGGCCGCGTCCGCCACCCATATCTGCGCAAAAGCGTCATCGACGAATCCGCCGCCGTCATGGCGGTAGTTCAGCGTCGTATGGACACGCGGGGGAGAGGGCAGCTCCTGCTTCTGCCGCTCCTCGACCTTCTCTTTGCGGTAGGCTTCGGGCGTCTCGCGGAACAGAAAGGCGATCTTCGTGCCGTCCGGCGACCAGCGGAAGCTCTCGATGCCGCCCTCTTTCTCCAGCTGGGTCAGTGCGGTCGGCTCTCCGCCATCCGTAGGAATCGTGAAGATACGGCTTTTCGGCTTCTGACGGTCGGACAAAAACGCCAGACGACTGCCGTCTGGCGACCAGCGGGGATGACTGTCGTTGGAGTCGCTGCCTGTAAAGCGGCGCGGCTCTCCCTCGAGAGACGGCACGATCCAGATTTCACTCCGGTACCTGCTCTTCACCGCATCGATACTCTTCTTTACGAACACAACCCGCTCGCTGTCCGGAGAGATCTGCGGATCGCTGACGATCTGCAGACGCATAAAATCTTCTGCTGTCATCTTACGTGGCATGAGAACACTCCTTGAAAAAGCTAATCTTATCCTTCAGAGAGGGGGAAAGAATCGGTCAAATACGGGAGTGGTAAGAGGCGTTCTCGAACGTACAGGCACCGCCTTCGTCTTTGAGATAGACACGGTCACGCTCACAGCCGAGCATAGTGGTCATTACATCCTGAATCCATTCCAGCGCGGCATGCTGACCGGGATCGGACGGTTCTCCGCTCAGCCTCCGCCACTCCTCTGCGCGCTGCAGCCAGAGATCGGCGCGGCGTATCCCCTCCAGAAACTCTTCGGTGCGCAGGGTACGGTCATGGCAGCCAGGACATTTCCAGAGCGTCCCGGCCTGCCAAACTTCCTGGCCCCCGCTCGCGGTCAGCGCCGCCACGATCGCCACCCCGATCTCCGGGGCAGCGAAGGCTTCGAACTCACGGTGACGGCGCGCACTCCGCCATCTCACGCAAAACGCCTGCATCGACAGCCTACTTTTTGCGGAGAACGATCTGATCGTCCGTGGTCTTGAGCATCTCGTCGTAGTAGTTTTTTACCTTCTTATAGTCGGCTGGTGGAACTTTGCCAGGCCGCTCGACGACGGTCGCCGTCACGGTCAGGGTTCTGCCATCCGCCGATTTTTCGATTTTGCGGTGGTACTCCTGCAGCGGTCCGACGAGGCTGACATCGGCAGGAATGTCCTCGATGCTGAACCCATCCGGCAGGTGGTAGGTCGTGACGCTCTCCGTCTGCGAGGCGTTCTCTTCGACGATAGGCCAGAAGCGCTCTTCCTGCGTATAGGGGTTGGAACGCTCACTGCCGCTGGTTCCCAGGCCAACAGGCAGGAGGAGCAGACTGCTGGTCTTCTTGGCGAAGTTGGGAGCGGCCGCGCTCAGTTTCATCACATACGGGCCGTTCTTATCGCTGCCGTCCGGCAGATCGAACTCTTTCATGGTGGCCCCGGTGGAGAGCCGCTGCGCCATCGCGTTCATCATCTGTTTGCGCTGATCGGGGGTGTAGGCGCGGGCACGATACCGCATTCCCTGCCCCGCCTCACCGCGCATGGTGAAGTCCACTTTGGTGTCCGCGCCGCCATCGGGCCGCAGGGTGATGTCGGTATGGACCGTCATGCCGTTGTCGGTGGCGCTGTAGGTCGGAATGGTTTTGAACTCCCCTTTGCCGTCGCTGACCACGAGCACACGGGAGCCGCGATCGCCGGAGGGGATGTCTCCATACGCGCAGGTTTCGGCGGTGGCGTCGAGCCAAACCTCTTTTCCGGAGACCTCCGCGAGCGCAATACAGTGATTGAAGGCGTTCAGCGTGGGCAGACCCTGATCGACGGCACGGTGCTCGTCGGCATGCAGCAGCACAGGGCTCGCCTTGATGCCTGCCAGCCCCAGCATCGTAACCAGCAGAGTAGCCTTGTCTTTGCAGTCGCCATAGAGTTTGTCATGCACTTCGGAGGCGGAGTGCGGCTTGAACGCCGAGATCCCGAACTCCAGCCCCACATAACGGGTGCGATTGGCGACCCAGTCGTAGATGGCGCGGGCCTTCTCTTCGTCTGTCTGCCTGCCTGCGATCAGTGTGCCGACCGTCTTCCTGATCGCGTCGGTAGGCTTGGCCTGCGGAGACTCGAGGCTCCAGAACCATTTGGCGATATCCTGCCAGGAGTCGAGCGAAGAGACCTCCATCCAGGTGTGAACATCGTTGTAGTTCGGCATGGAAGGCTCGAGCGCCAGCGGCTTGGCGTTCTTGATCTCCCACGTATACGTGCGGGTCTTGCCGTCGAGGGAGGTAGTGATGACGGGCTTGAGACTGTCGTCATTATAGGTCTTGAATTTGAGCGGCTTATCGGTCGGAGTATGGAGCACATAGCGGCTGACTCCGACGGGCTCCGGGCCATTGAATCCCCAGTAGGTAAAGAACTGTCCGGGCATCAGCATCGGGTGGGTGATCTCGTCCCAGGAGTAGTCGATAATGCAGCCGTCCTCTATACCCGGCATGGAGAAGCCGTAGCCCTGCGCATCGTCGTACATCAGATAGTCGCCTGCCTGAGCGGTGGTGCGAATATCGGCTGGCTTGACGCTGACGATCGTGCCGTCTTTTTTGATGGTGCGGGCGCTCACGACATGAAGCTGCTGGAAACTGGAGTTGTAGGGCAGGTTGACCTCTGCGAGGTCGCGGGCGCGTTGATTATAGAGTTTATAGGTCATGCGATAGTGAGCGACTACCGTGCCGTCCGATTTGACAGTCACATTTCCCAGGTCGAGCAGGCGGGCATAGTTGGCGTTCGGATAGGCGGCAGAGGAGGGCGCGGTGTCGATCGCCGCTTTGAGTTCCGCATCAAGGCCGTCCGGCTTGTCGGCAGGGGCATGCGCGACAGCTTTTTGATTCTTGGGCGGGTCGGCATACGCAGGCGACAAGGGAGCGAGAAGCGCTGCGGAGACAACGGTGAGCGCAAACGCGCTCTGAAGGCAAAGTCGGCGGAAGAACATGATATTGACTCTCCTGCGATACGAAACGCGGGCATAAGATTAGATGGTTTGGGAAAGGTGTCAATGCGTCAGCGACATTTCTCTCTCTTACGATTCCAGGGGGTGAGGAATTAGCGGGAAGCGTCAAAAGAGCGATGCAAAAAAAGAGCGCGCCGAATGAACTTCTGCTCCTTCGCCGCGTCTGAGAGATTAGTTTTCTCCTTACTAGGTGAAACACAGCGAATCTTCGCAGCTCGGTCACGCCCTCTGGGCGTGACCTTTTTTTGTTTCCTGGGGGATGATGCGGCCTTCCAAAGCGAGATCCGGCCCGAATCGATGCACCGTCAGGGAGTCCAGCGGCACAGCCTGGGCCATGTGGGCGGGACCGACGCCTTCGAGGGGAGTGGGAGCATCTTTCCCGCCGAGCAGTTTGGGCGCTAGGAAAAAGAAAGCTCGGTGGGCAAGACCGGCGGCGAGGAGAGCCGCGTGCAGCTCTCCTCCGCCTTCGGCCCAGATGCTGACGATCCGGCGGCCCGCCAGCTCCTGCAGCAGCGCCGTCAGATCGACCCGGCCCATCGGATCGGCAGGGAGAGCGAGAATCTCTACCCCGTCGCGGAGCAGGGCTCGGGAGCGCTCCGGATCGGCAGGGGCGCATGTCGCGATAAGCAGAGGCGTT
>JAYTGR010000575.1:0-1476 GCA_043733205.1 Chthonomonadaceae bacterium | reverse complement strand
TATAGAATAGGAAATAGCTTAGGAAACAGCTGTGGGGCCGAAACTACCAGAGAATCCAGCCGGGATATTTGCGGGCAAGTCGGGAATCGAGCCCGAAGGTGCGGCCGGGTCCAATCATGAGGAAGGCGACTTCCAGCATCAAAAACGCTTCGTTGAGCATCTGCCAGGGCGCGCCGAGATGCCAGTAACCGCAGAGATAGGCGAGGTTCAGGCCCAGCGCGTAGAGCGCGGCGCCCCGGCTGAACAGCCCCAGCGTCAGCAGCAGGCCGACCACGATCTCCCCACCAACGACCAGAAAGGTAAACAGCACGCTGTGCGGTACGACAGTCTGGGTGAGGAAATTACTATAGCCCTGCAGTGCGCTGCCCTGCTGAGCGGCCGCGATCCGTGTGGCGGTCGTCGCCAGTTGATGCGCCCCAAGCCAGCGCCACTTCTCTATTCCGGAGACCAGAAACATCAGTCCGACGAACAGGCGCAGCAGGGCAAAGGCCGCGCCTGCGATCTGTGGGTTCGGCCCCATGGATGGGGAGCGGCTCGGCGCGGCGCGGTTTGCGCCGCTCTCAGACCGCCGCACCGCTGCGATCCCGCCGTAAGGTAACAGCGACCAGGATGCAGGGGCCTCCGGCGATGACCTGCAGCGAGAGGGAACTGGCGAGGTTGTATGCGGCCGTCGAATCGGATCCCGGCTGCATCCAGATATACGGGATTTTCAGATGTGCGGCCGTTCGGATCGTCTCTTCGGTGATCTCTGGCGGCGTCACGGTCACCACGCAGTCGATGGGGCCAGGCACATTGTCGAGCGTAGGATAGCAGGGCTCCTCGTCGATGGTCTCCGCGTTCGGGTTCACGGCAAAGACGGTGTAGCCTGCCGATTTCAGAGCACGATAGACCTTGTACCCGTACTTCTCAGGGCTGCGTGACACCCCGGTCACCGCAAAACGACGCTGATCCATGATATGGTCGATAAGGGAATGATTTGACACGTTCGTTGCTGTCCTTACATCGAAAAGTTCGAGAGACTGTCGCAGCTCTCATTGTAGCGACTTCCTGCCCTGCTGTCAATCATGATCTTCCCCAGCCCCTCCTTTCTCAGAGGAGGTGAACGGCTGGGGAGGTCTATTTGAGACGCTGGGCTCCCTGAGACGCTGTTGTGACGATAATGGTGGTGCTGAGGCCAGTTGCTTTGCGGTAGAGTTCCGGGACTTCGCGCTGGAAGGTCTCCACCGCTTCGGTGGCGACGAGGCTGACGGTGCAGCCGCCGAAGCCTGCTCCGGTCATACGCGCCCCGTAGACGCCCTCCACGGAGCGCGCCGCCTCTGCCAGGGCGTCCAGCTCTTTACAGCTCACTTCGTAGTCGTACTGCAGACTGGTGTGGGAGGCGTTCATCAGCCGGCCGAACTGCGCGATGTCTCCGGCCTTCAGCGCGGCGACGCCTGCGAGTGTGCGGGTGTCTTCGGTCACGACATGGCGGGCGCG
>JAYTGR010000574.1:0-1477 GCA_043733205.1 Chthonomonadaceae bacterium | reverse complement strand
TCCATCTTGGAAGCCGCATCGGGCTGGAATGTGAGACGCGCATTCACTGAACTGGGATGCATCATCTCGTGAAGCCGAGCGGCGATCAAGGGATCGCTGGGCAGGACAAAAACGCAAGCGCCGTGGTTACGACAAAGATGCCGGTGAGAAGATATATACGGCGAGGCGCAGCAGTCCAGCTCTTGTTTGACATCCATTTCCTCCATGACCGGGGAACGCTGGGGTGTAAAAAGTGTTTCGTAATACGAAATGTTGACAGTCGGGGAGCCAAGCATTAATCTTATTGATGCAAGTGTAACACCATATTTTTTTTTTGTCAATACGCGATTCTCTCCCGTAAAATTAAATTTATACTCGATATGATTTACGCGCATCGATCTCGTTTGGGAGGGCGAATTCACTTCCCTTTTGAACTGCGGCCGCGTATATCCTACTCGATTTTGCAATCTCAGGTACGGATAGGCGCATCGGAGAAAAAGCCAGGAGAAGAAAGGGCTGTCTCTTTCATGCAGGCGAATGGTTTAGGGGAAACGCTGTTCCCCATATGCCCAAACGCAATCGAGCGACGGGAGAAAAGTTTCTCCCGTCGCTCGATTGAAGACGGCTGTAACCCGATAGGGTGCAGTAGACCTGGGAAGCACCGGCCTGGGGGCGGCCCGTCCTGCTCAGGTGATTAGCGGCTGTTGACCGCCAGAGGAATCTCTTCCGCAGAGACATAGCCCAGTTCCGCCAGGATGTCTTCCGGATCCGTCTCCAGAAGCTCCGCGACCGCACGGATGAAATCCAGCGAGGGTCCTTCCGTCGTCGTCTCCGCACTCCTCCACTCCATTTGATTCATTTCCATGGTGTTCGACCTCATCTGCCTCTACACGACGGCGCGTCTTCGTACCGTCGGACATTATTAGATGCGAGATTGTCCCGCATTGCAGGGATTCTAACATATATGGGTGGCAACGTCAATAGGCTTGGCCCGGGATCGACGGCGACTTTTTAAAATAGCCGCCCTGGATGATTGCAGCAGACGAACATGCCCTCTTTATGCGGCGGCGGCGGCGTCTTTTTCGTACTGCAGCACGCTGACGCGGGCGGCCAGCGCCTGCGCGATGTTGTGAAACGACTGCGCCGCTTCGGACTCGGGATGGGTGATCAGGATCGGGGTTCCGCTGTCGCCGCCCGCGCGAACGTCTGCATCGAGCGGAATGCGGCCGAGGAAAGGCACGCTGTACCGCGCCGCTGCGGTCTCACCGCCGCCGGAGCCGAAGATCGCGCCGCTCATGTTCTCCACGATGCCCAGCAGGGGAATCGTGCGTCCGCCCTGCTCCAGCATGCGGAACATCAGCACGCTTTTATTGGCGATCTCCACAGCCACCTGCTGCGGGGTCATGACGATCACCACTCCGGAGAGCGGCACCTGCTGCGCCAGGGTGAGGGGCGCGTCCCCGGTTCCGGGCGGCAGATCGACGATCAGGTAGTCCTG
>JAYTGR010000573.1:0-4500 GCA_043733205.1 Chthonomonadaceae bacterium | reverse complement strand
GGGACGACCTTAAAGGGCCGAAATGGGTGCTCTACAATTCGAACGCAGGGCATAGCCTTGAAGGGCTGGACACCCAGTTCCGCGTCCTGAACGCGGTCGGAGCATTTGCGCGCGCCGTCGCAGGGGGAGATTCTCTCCCGAAACCTACATGGAAATATTCCTTCCGGGATAACTTTTCGTCGCTTGCCGTTCGGAGTGACCTGCCGATCAAATCCGCGAAACTCTGGTCCGCCCACGCTTCCACGCAGGACTTCCGGGACGCGAAATGGTCTTTCGAACCGATGCATCCCCTCGACACGGCAGATCCTGCGCATGGCGTCTTCGGTTCAAAGGGAGTTCCCACGGCAGGTTATACGGCGATGTATGGCGAGCTGATCTACACGCAGAACGGGAAGCCCTTTTCGCTCACGACCCAGCTACAGATCCTCACCCCGCAAAAATAGCGTCTAAGAAGGAGCAGGGAAGTCCTTTTCCCGGCTCCGCTCTGTATCGCAAACCGCTCGGTTCGACCGTCTTACCCTTTGTACTCCACGACATCGTTATCGCCGGTCAGCGTTACCGACCCGGTCGCCGCAGACAAGTGTACGGTCAGTGTGGAGCCGTCTGTGAAATCGATATCGAGTTCGGTCTCACGCTGCCGAACCGAGTCGACCTTTTTCCCCGCCAACACCTTGGTCAATGCCGCATTTGTCGCCATAGTAGTAGTTTTCTCCTCACTGTCGTATTCAGGAGAGCATCCCGGATGGCCGCTCTCAGGATTAGCATAACATCTTGCGGCCCGGTTGTCAATCACCTTTCCTGCGTCACACCGGCAGGGAAAACTACAGTATTCGTCGAAGAACCAGCCGACCGCCAATCCTATCTATCGCTCTGTCCCGGAGAACCGTCATGCCCGATATGCTCGTCCATCTTCTGAAACTTCCGCCTGTCGAACCGCTCATGGCGCACCTGCGCGACTCCGGAGTCGTTATTCGGCGCGCGCATCCGTTCGAGATCACCCCTATTCGGCAGTTCATCGAGAAGCACTTCAGCGTCGGCTGGGCGGATGAAGTGATGCCCTGCTTCAGCCGGCAGCCGATCACGCTCTATATCGCTCTGCGGCAGGGCAAACCGATCGGATTTGCGGCGTACGAGGCGACTATGCGCGGCTTCTTCGGGCCGACTGGAGTGGCTGAGACAGAACGCGGCAAGGACATCGGCAAGGCACTGCTGCTCGCCTGTCTGCATGGGATGCGCGAGATGGGATACGGTTACGGCATCATTGCAGGTGTAGGCCCAGCCGAATTCTATGCGAAATCCTGCGGTGCGACCCTGATCCCCGACAGCACCCCCGGCATCTACACCGACATGCTGAAAAAAGACTGAACCGTCATTTTGCGAAGGCATGGAGTTCGGCGCACGACGAGAAAGCCTGGGCGCCGTTGTCGCCGCTGGACGGCTTACCGATGATCCGGAGGGCGAACGCCTGCACAACCGGAAATTTCACTTCGAATGTCTCCCCTGCGGTCAGGCCGGCGGCATCCGTCACCGTTGTGACAGGATAGGAGTCGAGGACAGCGACGGTTTGCCACTCGCCATTTGGCGATGTTTGGACCTGGATACGAGGCTTGCCAGAGGAGGTATCGAACCAGCCGCCGTCGTGAAACGTTTTGCCGTGCGCGAAGACGACACGCCCTATTGTGACCGGCGTCGTCAGCGTGAGCGCATACCAGTCCTCGCTGGCGCGTTTGGCGTCGTAGGTCACACGGAACGTTCCTGTGTCGCCGTCTGTTATCTCTCCGTCCTGATTGCCCTGCCGTGAGGCCGATGTGATGGCCGTCTCGAAGAGCGAAGCCCCTCCCGCACTCGTCACGGCATGACCGGGGAGATTGATCCAGACAGCGAAATGGCTTTTGTGATCCTCGCCTGCGAACGCATACGGCGTCAGGACGAGCGTCCTTGCTGCACCGCCTGCTTTACCAGGTATCCGGAATGCAGGCGCTGTCCCTGGCCGACGGTCGAATGCAGGCATCTGCTGAAGCTGACCGGCGCTGTCGGCCGCGAGTTCGGCGCGGTTCAGATTGGTAAGTCCGGGGTTCAGCGCCGTATCGAGTGTCAGCACCAGGGGTCCGAACTGCACAGCCGCCCGGCCGGCGTTCTCGTGATCGCCCGGAATGAGCTGCCTGCGCAGGGTCAGCGCTAACAGAACACTGTCGCCTCGTTTCCAGGCCCGATCCAGCGTTGCGTAGCCTTTTTTGTCTGCGGCTGTCCGATAGGGCCTGCCGTTCACCTCGACAGCGAATGCGGAGGCTCCCTCCGGCACACGCAGGCGCAGTGGAAACCGCACCCCACTGCGCTGCGGTGAAAGATGGAATTTGATCCTGCCGTCGAAAGGATAGTCGGCAGCCTCGGTGACATCGACCCTTCCCACTTTCGGCAGCGTGACATGCACGGAAGCCGCGTTATACAGATTTACGACCAGGCCGCCATCCTGGCTCGTCATCCAGGCCACAGACGGTATCAGGGCGATACCGCGCGGCCCGCTGGAGTGGCAGCAGGTCGTGAAACTGTCGTAGGGTTTGATGCCTTCCAATGGAGTGTAGTAGGCCCAGTCGTCCCCCGTCGGCTTCTGCGCCCCAAGCAGGTGGTTGTAGAGGGAGCGCTCGGCCTGGGCTGCATACTTACCATCCCCGGTCAGCCGCAGCAGTTCCAGATTCATCTGCTCCCACGTCACTGTCACACACGTTTCACAGATATTGGACTTATTGCCGTTGGGCAGATGGAAATCGTCCTGATAGGTCTCGAACGAAGAGGCGCTGCCGGTTAGATAGAGGCGGTTCTGCACGATGTCGTTCCAGGCGGTCTCCATGTCCTTCAGCAGCCGCTTATCGCCCGCTGCCCGGTAGAGTTCGAGCAGACCATTGAAGTTGGACGTCATCTCATACGCCTTCGCGTTGGCGACACGTCGGACAGAATGGTATTTTTCGAGGGAGGCGAGAATGGCGGGTCCACCGGGCGCGTCGTAGTTGGAGACGATATACTGCGCGAACTGCAGGTACTTTGGCTCGTCCGTCGCCCGATAGAGCAGGACGATCGCCTCCAGCACACTGTCTGGGGCCATTCCGATGTGTTCCCCGGCCTTGTTGATGTCCCGCTGTCCTGGCCTGGTCCCAAAGGTGCGCGCCAGCAGGTCTCCGACGCGACGGCATGCCGCCAGCGCCTCCTTATTTCCGGTGTACTGATAGTAGGTCAGGAGTCCGATCAGGTCGTATTTGTGGACCCAGACGTCCCAGCTCGTCCAGCGATGGTCCGGCTTGTAGGTACCGAGATAGCCGTCCGGCTCCTGAGTGCGCATCAGCCGTGCCGCCAGCCGATCTATTTTGGCTTTCAATACGGGGTCTTTGGTGCTGAACCAGACCTGCGAGGCAGCATGGAGGTACTTCCCGATATGCTCGCCCTGCCAGTCCTGATGAAAGACGGTACGCCGCTCGAACGCATCCAGCAGATCGTTCTCGTCGATCGTCAGCAGGCGGTGTTTCTCGCTCGCGTCGTACCGCGTTCCGAGCATTCCCCCCACCAGCGTCACCTGATCCGGTATCAGCGGCGTAAACTTGTCCTGTACTTTTGCCGTGTTCGGCAGGGCCAGGCCCGCCGGATTCTGCTGCGCACCGACAGAGGAAAGACTGCTCCCTATCACCGCTATCAGCCCGAAAATCCGACCGGACAAGTTCCGCATTCGGTGCGTATTCATGGACTTTTTCTCCTCTTCGAGCGCGTTGATTGAGCTGCGTAACTGCGTTCGCTTCACTCACTACCTAAACCCTTCCGGTCAGCCCCGTCCCTAAAGGAACGGTCTGTCTTTGGCAAGCCCCCTGAAGGGGTCTGTGTCCGGCGTTAACAGGTCTTTACGCGAAAGTGAAGAGGCTGTCGGCGCTTCCTGATGGTGAGCCTCGATCTCCGTTACAGCTCTCCCAGGCCCATTTATGGGCCTTAACTTTCCCAGCAGGCCGCTCCTTTAGGGGCGGCGGCTCAAGGGACTATATAAGCCCCGTCGGGAAGGAGACGGGTGTTTAGGTCGCGCGGAGGGATCGCTTGCAGAGAAGGTACCGGAGGTTTGGGCCGAGGCGAGGCCGGCGGTCAGTCGAGATAGATGAACTCGTTGGTATTGATCAGGACGTGGCAGAAATCGGCCAGGGCGGCGTTTGCTGCCTCTTTCTGCGCCTTCTCGTCCCGAGTCGCGAAACCGGCCTGCTGCACGACTGGGCCGTTCCTGGCCTGATGGGCTGCGTCGAGGTGCAGTTGGGCCTGACGGGTCAGGAAGTCGAGCGCGGCCTGTTTCTGCGCGGCAGTCGGGCGGCGGCAGAGCGCGATTTGGTAGGCCCGTTCGATCTGTTTGTCGCGATCTTCTCCGGCATCTTTCCGGACGCGTTCGGAGAAGAATTTGGCCTCGGTGCGTGTGAACTCCCCGTTGAACAGCGCCAGCGCCTGCGGTGCGATGGTGGTCGCAGAGCGGCGCGGGCA
>JAYTGR010000572.1:0-11814 GCA_043733205.1 Chthonomonadaceae bacterium | reverse complement strand
TGGTCTTCTCAGAGACTTCGGAGTTCTGACCGCCCATGACGCCCGCGATGGCAACGGCCTTTTCACCGTCTGCGATGACCAGCATGGAATCGGTGAGTTCGCGCTCGATCTCGTCCAGTGTGGTGAACTTCTCACCGGCGGTTGCGCGGCGCACGACGATGCGCTGTTCGGCCAGTCGGTCGAGGTCGAAGGCGTGGAGCGGCTGACCAAGCTCCAGCATGACGTAGTTCGTCACATCGACGACGTTGTTGATCGGGCGCTGTCCTGCCGCCTCCAGCCGCTGCCGCATCCACTGCGGTGAGGGACCGATCTTAACGCCGCGCACGACCCGCGCCGCATAACGCGGGCACAGATCGGGAGCGAGCAGCGTCACCGATGTCAGTTCTGCAGTCGGGCCGCCCTCGCGGGAGGGTGGGGGAGCAGGAATGCGCAGAGGCAGACCATACAGAGCCGCGATCTCCCGCGCGACCCCGACCATCGACAGACAGTCGCCACGGTTCGGTGTGATATAGACATCCAGCACTGGGCCGAGAGGAGACATCTCGATTCCCTCGACTTCGAGGCCGCCCATCGTCAGGCGCGTGGCGATCTCTTCCGCTGATGCTTCGATGGACAGATACTGTTTCAACCACTCTAAAGGTACACGCATATCCGCTCCTTTTCAGTACTGCCGCAGAAAGCGCAGATCGTTTTCCAGGTAGAGCCGCAGGTCGGTGACGCCTGTTCGGATCATGTGGATGCGTTCGATGCCGAGGCCGAAGGCGAAGCCGCTGTACTTCTCCGTATTGATGCCGTAGGCGCGCAGGATATTCGGGTGGATGAGGCCCGCCCCGCCCAGCTCCAGCCAGCGCCCCTGCCAGGAGATCGAATAGTCCACGCCGGGTTCGACGAAGGGGAAGAAGTCCGGACGGAAGCGCACCAGCGTGTCCGTGCCGAACATCGACCGCGCAAATGTGCCGAGCGTGCCCTTCAGATCCGACATGGAGATCTTTTCATCGACCATAAAGACATCGATCTGGTGAAACGTGTGGTGGTGCGTGGCGTCGACGGCCTCGTAGCGGAAGCAGCGCCCGATGGTGGCGAAGCGGAAAGGCGGACGCATCTCCGCCATCATTCGGCCCTGCAGCGCGGTCGTCTGGGTGCGGAGCAGGCGGTCGTCGGAGACGAAGAAGGACATCTGCTCATCCATCGCCGGATGGTCTTCAGGATAGTTGAGCGCGGCGAAGTTGTAGGCATAGTCTTCCAGTTCCGGACCGTCTACAAACTGATAGCCCATGCCGCTCAGCACGGTCTTGACCTGATCCGTCGTCTGCGTCAGCGGGTGCAGACGCCCGGTCGGCAGCGGCCGGCCCGGCTGAGTCACATCTATGGCCTCCAGCGCAAGACGGGCTGTCATCTCGCGGGTCTGCAGAGCTTCCCGCGAGATGGCGATCCGTTCGGTCAGAGACGCGACGGCCTCGTTGATGCGCGCGCCGAACGCAGGACGCTCTTCGGCAGGCAGACTGCGAATGCCGCGCCGCAGTTCGTTCAGACCTTTGTCGCGGCCCAGATATTTCGTTTCGACCCCGGTCAGTTCCGCGACGCTATGAACGGCCTCTAGGGCGGCCATTGCCTCTTCGAGCAGCTGCATGATGCTATCCGACATTGTTCTCACCCTCTCCAGACACAACAAGACGCCCCACTATTCTCAC
Source organism: Chthonomonadaceae bacterium (assembly GCA_043733205.1). GTDB lineage: Bacteria > Armatimonadota > Chthonomonadetes > Chthonomonadales > Chthonomonadaceae > JANXLO01. The sequence continues at coordinate 10,123 of JAYTGR010000572.1, read as the reverse complement.
TTCCCGGTTAAGTACGCACGGGAGAGTTCCGAAAAGGGGGCGTCCTGACAGAACGCTGGAATTCAGATTTTGGTCCGTCGCGGGGCGTATCGTTACGCCGCTGCCGGCTCTCCCAACTGTTTCAGCACGCTCGCCGCCTGCGCGACGAGTTGTGTAAACGACGTGGGATCGCTGACCGCCATCTCCGCCATGACTTTGCGGTCGAGCGTGATTCCGGCTTTGGTCAATCCTTCGATGAAGCGGCAGTACTGCATGCCTTCGGCCCGGCAGGCCGCGCTGATGCGCGTGATCCAGAGGGCGCGGAATTCGCGCTTTTTGTTGCGGCGGTCCCGGTAGGCATAGTTGCCCGACTTCATGAACTGTTCATTGGCGGTCTTGAACAGATTGCGTTTGCCACCCCAGTAACCTTTGGTGGTCTCCAGCACCTTCTTATGGCGCTTATGAGTCATCATTCCACGTTTCACGCGCGGCATATCGAAAACATCCTTTCCTGCACGGTCAGCACACGATTATCGGCGGTCAAACGCGAGGCTGACCGGGAGCGACAGCGGCGTGAAACTATCCGAGGCCTTTGCCCAGCATCCGCTGGATCCGCTTGAGATCGCCTTTGAACAGCTCTCCATCGTTGTTGAGGTTGCGTTTGCGGTTGGCATCTTTTTTGCGCATCAGGTGGTTGAGGCCCGTTTTGCCGCGCATCAGTTTGCCGGTGGCAGTCTTGGTGAACCGCTTGACGACGGTCTTGCGGGTTTTGATCTTGTTCTTCTTGACCTTCAAGTGAGTTTTCCCTGTTCGCCCTCTGCGGGCGTTTTCTAGTTTGGAATGAGTGCCGGTGAAGACACGAACCGCGTTCGTATCGTCCGCAGAACCGATGCAGACACAGGTGAAAGGAAGCCGGGTCGATCCACCCGGCTTCCCCGCAAAATGGGCCGTGCAGTTCTCAGCGAGGGTCAGGGCTTGGGACTGAGGATCATTGTGAGCATCTTGCCTTCCAGCGACGGTGGCTTCTCGATGATCGCGTGGTCGGCAATCGCCAGAATCATCTTGTCCATCAGTCTGCGCGCGATCTCCGGATGGGTGATCTCACGAGCTTTGAACTGTATGGTGACTTTGACTTTGTCGCCCTTCTCCAAAAACTCCTGCGTATGCTTGACCCGCACTTGAAAGTCATGTTCCTGGGTGACCGGGCGCATTTTGATGCCCTTGATCTCCTGTTGACGTGACTTCTTGTGTTGTTCACGCTCACGCTTGCCCTGCTCATATTTATATTTGCCGTAGTCCATGATGCGGCAAACAGGTGGCTGGGCCTGGGGCGCGACCTCTATGAGGTCGAGCCCCTTTTCCTGCGCGAGCGTCAGAGCGTCTCGTGCTGGCATAATACCGATCGGTTGTCCTTCATCGTCAATAACCCGGACATCCCGAATACGTTGGTCGCGCGGCCCGCGCAAAATCATTTCATTGACACGAAAATCCTTGTTGATGGATCACCCCTCCGGAGGCATAGCACGAAGTCACGACCTGTTCGTGACTGTGCTCTCTTTTCGAGAGCGAATAGCCACCAGACGGGACGCATTATACCCCCTTGGGGCATCTGCTGTCAATGTAGTTTTCAGATGTCCATCGATAACTTCATCCACATGGGGGCGGGATAAATATTTTTGTTCGATCCCTGTCACGAAAAGACTGACACCTCGTCTCTGAAAGACATTCGCTGCGATGCAGGCGGGAAGGCTTGACAGTCAGGCGGAAAAATTCTATAATGCCTAATAATGGGCTCCGCTAATACGTCAGAGGCGATCCTGCATCCGCGACTTACCGTGGGAGGGATCGCATAAGGTACGGATGTCGCAAACGACACAAACCGCTCCGTCTAACGAAAATATGCTGTCCGAGACCGCTCCTGCCCTGGCGTGGAGTGTACATCTCGTGCGCTGCGCGCCCCACCGTCTGCCCACGCTGGTGATGGTGGTGTTTCTGGGGGCGGGCTGTATCTGGATGATATTCCATCAGATTCTGCCTGTGCTGGCTGCGGTGGCACTGCTGCTGGGCTCCTGCTCTGACTTTCTGTTCCCGATTCGCTACCGCCTCAATGCCGAGGGACTCTGGGCCGATGGTCTCACCAGCCGCAATCAGCTGCGCTGGAAAGAGGCGCGTCGCTGTGTGCTGGAGCCTCGCGCCATCACCGTGACTCCGCTGCCTGTGCCTTCCCGCCTGGATGCCTTTCGTGGCGTGACGCTGCGTTTTGCCCCGTCCGGGGAAACTGGCGACCGCGCTTCTGTCCTGGCAGCCCTGCATGGCTATGTCCCCGCCCTGCTTTCCATACAGGGTGCGGCCGAAGTGAGCGGTCCGAACGCGGCAGACGCGCCGGCAGCCGGGGAAGGGAACGGCCCGTGAAGTTCTTCGACTGGGATGCCGAACTCTCCGATACTGAGCGCGATCACCTCATCGAAAGCCTCGTGGAGAAGGTACACCGTTATAAAATGGAATCGGCGGCGATCTTCTTTTTGGAGATGCACAAGCCGCTGACCTACGTCGCCAGCCAGTCGATGCTGCTCGGCTCCGGGTTTCTTGCGCCGCTCTTCGGCCCGGAGAATGTGCAGAAATACTCCAAACTGTTTGAAACGCAGGAAAACGTCGAGTGTCTGATACGGCGCATCGAAGAGCGATACGCGCAGTCCGAATCCGTTCCCGATCCGAATCCGATCCTGCCATCCTGAAATACGAAAGGGCTTTCCGTTTATGGAACATGCCAACTGGTCCGTGTGGATACTGGTTCCCCTGATGTGTTTCGCCATCCTGTTTATGATTCTTACGGCACGTAAGAAACAGCTCTTCATCCGGAGAATCCAGGGGCTGAGCGCGATCGATGAAGCCATTGGGCGCGCCACCGAAATGGGACGGCCGATGCTCTGCTCCATCGGGCTCGGAGGGCTCGATGTGCCGACGCTGCAGGCCCTCGCCATCACTAGTTACATCATCAAGGCTTCCGCGCGCTTCAACACCCGCGCCATCGTTCCGGTGTACGACCCGCAGACGTTCCCCATCGTTGAAGAAGCGGTGCGCGAGTCCTACGTTTCAGAAGGCCGTCCGGAGCAGTACAATCCCGACGATGTGCGCTTCCTTTCCAACCGCCAGTTCGCCTTCGCCGCCGCGACCGCCGGAATTGTCTATCGCGAGAAAGTGGCCGCCAGTTTTCTATTCGGAGTCTTCTACGCCGAAGCCCTCATTTTTGCGGAGGTCGGACAGCAGGTCGGCGCAATACAGGTGGCAGGAACGCCCAGCACCACACAGGTACCCTTCTTTATTGCTGCCTGCGACTATGTCATTATCGGGGATGAATTCTATGCCGCGAGCGCCTATCTCTCCCGCGAACCCACACTGCTCGGGAGCATGGTTGGGCAGGACATCGCCAAAGGCCTGCTGATCGCACTTGTCGTCTTCGGAGCGGCTCTCGCCACATTCATGCCCCTCTACGGAAACGCGTTCGGTAAACTATTCCAGCCCTAAGAGAGAGTGAGTGACAAACTATGCCTGTGAAAGCAGTTGGGCCGCATATAGGGATGATCCTACTGGGCCTGGTCGCGAGCGTCGTGGTGTTGGGGATACTGACTGTGATGCCGCAAAAGTTCCGCCGCGGGATCGTTCGTGTCGTCACGCTGCTCGGCGGCCTCTATGCCGCTCTGGAGTTTTTCTGGCCCGTCCAACCGCAACCCACGCCTGATGATCCCAAAGCGGTCGGCAACTTTCTGAGCCCCTCCGTTGTCCCGTTCGGCAACTACGTGAATGCGATCGTCGGGTGGACCATCGGCCTGGGTGTCATCAACCTCTGTCAGGTGCATGGCAAGCGACTGATGAAGGGGGGGGCAAACTCTTTCAACAGCCTAGTGTTCTTCCTCAGTATGATCGTGATGACCGTCATCGGCATCCTGCAGAAGGCGCATCCCAACTCCATCAACAAGGATCTGTACGATATTCTGTTCGTTGGCGGTCTGGTTTCGCTGGACGCCACGATGTTCTCCATCGTCGCCTTCTACATCGTCTCGGCGGCCTATAGGGCCTTCCGTATTCGCTCCATCGAAGCGACTTTGCTGCTGGCGACTGCGGTGATCGTCATGCTCGGGCAGATCGCCGTAGGGCAGATGCTGACCAGTTGGATTCCCAAGACAGGCGTTCTGCACAACATACGTATCGAGGAGGTCCGTTCCTGGATTCTCACGGTTCCCAACTCCGCCGTCACGCGTGCCATCAGTTTTGGGCTTGGTATCGGCGGCCTTGCGGTCGCCCTGCGTATCTGGCTCGGCCTCGAACGCGGAAGCTACTTCGACTCATGAGAAGGATGAGAGGCGCAATGCGCTCGGCCAACGATTTTCCCGGCGACGCCGGTCGGATACAGAAAGGAAATTTCGCGTGAACATCCTTCGCCTACTGCAAGAGGTGGATCGGCGCGTTCTCTATGTGTTGCTGCTGCTGGCGGTCACCCTGCCGTTTTTTGTTAAGTTTCGGCTGCCTGTGGCGGTTTCACCCCCCACGCAGGCCCTCTATGATGCCATTGACAACCTGCCGGAGAACAGTTTTGTCTTATTCGGACCAAACTATAGCGGCGGTACCCGCGGCGAGAACGGCGCGCAGTCCGAGGTGCTTCTACGCCATCTGATGCTTATGTGGCATAAAAAGAAGGTGCGCTTCGGCATCCTGTCGTTCGATCCGCAGGGCAAGACTCTGGCGCAGAACATCGCTCTCGGCTTGCAGGAAGAGTACAACAAGCAGGGTTACAATATTAAAGAGGGGGTAAGCTGGGTCAACTTCGGCTATCGTGTCGATCAGCAGAACTTCGTGCGTGCGATGGTCAAAGACATGCCAGGCACGCTGGTGAAGGACATCCATGATGCGCCGCTCACCGCGCTTCCCATCATGCAGGGCATCCACACCGCAAAAGATGTGGCTTTCATTCTGGATGTCAACCCGACTGTGAGCTACACGATCTACATCCAATTCATGCAGGGCCCTTTCAAGATTCCGATGGGCCTCGCTCCGACTGCAGTCATGGCGCCCGAAGCCTTCAACTATCTCGATAGCGGCCAGATCGTCGGACTGCTTCAGGGGCTGCAAGGCGCTGTCGAGTATGAGCAGATCCTCAACACCTTCGGACGCGCGACGCGGGCCTCGAACTCGCTTTCCGCAGCGCATCTGCTGCTGATCGGCTTCATCGTGCTGGGGAACATTGCCATGGTGTTGGAACGGGGCAAACAGCGCAGAGTGGGAGGTGCCGTATGAGCGCATGGCTGACAGCGAACAAAGAAGTCATCATATTGTGGATGGGAGCGCTTTGCACGCTCGGCCTCTATTCGGTGCTCTACAAAGAGAACAAGATCTATCGGCTGTTCGAACATCTCTTTCTGGGTCTGGCGACCGGCTACCTGATCGCCAACACCTGGACAGATGTACTGCTGCCCAAATGGTGGGAGCCTCTGTGGGACCAGGGCAGGTCGTACTACATCTTTGCGCTGCCCCTTGGGCTCTGTTTCTACTTTATCTACTCCAAGAAAAATAGCTGGATCGCCCGGCTGATCATCGGGTTCTTCCTGGGGGTGGGGGCGGGACAGACTTTCCAGGGTTTCGTCGGCGACACCTGGCCGCAGATCATCACGACCTTCCGGCCAGTGATCGCCCACGACCTCATTGCGAAAACTGCCGATCATCCCGCCATCAAAGCCGTTCATTGGCCGGACGCACTGAACAATCTGGTTTTTCTGGTCGTTCTGCTGTGCGTTATGTCCTACTTCTTCTTCTCTTTCGAGCAGAAGCACCCGGTGCTGAAAGGCTCGGCGAAACTCGGACGCTGGCTGATGATGTTCTCTTTCGGAGCGATCTTCGGCTCGACGATTATGGCGCGCCTCGCCCTGCTGATCGACCGCATGGACTCGCTGATGAACGATTTCGGCGGCAAAGTGATCGGCGTTACGGCAGGGCCGATCGTCATCTTTCTCGTGCTGATGAGCCTCTCCGTCTTGGTTCTCTTCCTCGTCCACCGTGACAAGAACAGACCCGAAGTGGCCGAAGAGCCCTAACCTCCCCAACCCACCTCCCCTTCCTTCGTAAGGAGGGGCTTCCGGATTACTCCCTCCCCTTACGAAATGCTTCGCGCGGAAGCGAAGCATTTGGGATGCCCGCAGGGCTTCCTTCTGAGGGGAGGGCCGGAGTGGGGTTCCTCGTGAAAGGAGGTCAGAGTTCCATGAGCTGGAGCATATTGTTTTCGGTGTCGCGGAAGGTCGCGAAGGAGGCGCTGCCGGAACTGGTCGGAGGGATCAGAAACTGCACGCCTTTCTTCGTCAGTTCGGCAAAAGCGGCCTGCACATCATCCACCTGCAGGGTGACCTGCACAGCGGTAAAGGCGATATTCGTCATGGGAATAGGGTCAGGCGAGACCTGCAGACCGACGCCCTCATTAAAAATGACCCAGTCCTCTTCCTCTTCGGCCACCGTAAAGCCCAGCATGTCTCGATAGAATCGCAAGGCGCGCTCGATATCCTGCACCAGCACCATCGCCATCACCCCATGAAACTGCATCTGCGTTTTCCCCTCCTCTGCGTCTTTCTCGGGCCGAATTGCCTTCGTCTCGAACTGCTGCATTCTACCTTGCTCCGCGATACACTGTCAAAAAGGGGAGCAGGAATCGCCCGCTTGTGCTGCGAACCTGCACCGGACGGAGAGAGGTCGCGGGATTTTAATCCCGGTTATCCCGCAGGGAACCAGATCAAAATTGAGAGCAGGGAGAAGACAGCGATGGAACTGACGGAAACAGTTATCGGAACGGAACAGATCTATGACGGCAAAGTGGTGCATTTGCGGGTGGATACGATTCGTCAGCCGGACGGTCATGTGGGGAAACGTGAGATTGTGGCGCATCCCGGCGCGGTCTGTATCGTGCCGATCCGCGCCGACGGGATGGTGCTGCTGGTGCGGCAGTTCCGGCTGGCCGCAGGACAGGTGCTTCTGGAAGTTCCAGCTGGGACACGCGAAAAGAACGAAGAGCCGGAGGCCTGCGCTCTGCGGGAGCTGGAAGAGGAGACAGGCTATCGTGCCACCGAACTCCGCCCGCTCTATACCGCCTATCTGGCTCCAGGCTACTCGACAGAACTCATGTATGCCTATATGGCGACGAATCTGACATTGGGACAGACCAATCCGGACGAAGGCGAGAACCTCGAACTGGTCGAGATACCTATAGCGGAGATCGAAAGCCGGGTTCTCGCGGGAGAGTTCTCCGATGCCAAAACGATCGCTTCCCTGCTGCTGGCAAGCCGCCTCTACACGGCTACCACCTAATCTTACAACGACGGCTATTCTCGACGGTATCACAACGGGCTAAAACAGCTTCCGTTTGAGATGGGCTGGAGAAACCTGTCGTTGTAAGACGAATGTGCTTCCGCACAAGTCAAGGGGTTATCATCCCGTCATCAAGTGATCACCCAACGATCACGTGGAATCAAGGGATGTTATCCCTCACTGCGCGCCTGTGGTGGATCGTCCTTCGGACGACGAGTGCGATCATAACCCCCTTGCGCTCAACAAGGTAAGTATCAGGAAAGGTGCCCGCGAAGGCGGTCACTCGGCGCACAGCGGCCTAGCGAAGGAATTTATTCCATCGCTTGTCAGGCGTTGGATCGAGATCGCGGCGATGGTAGAGCAGAAAGACAGTGGCGGCGCTGGAACCGCGGAAAGTGTGTGCCAGGAGATACTGACCGTTGGAAATGGTGCCGGCGTGAGGGACGAGCGGTGCCGCTTCCCAGTCCCGCAGGCAGAGCCACTCTGGGTGCAGACGTGCGATCATGTCGGCAAGCGGGTTGAGTGTCCGATAAGAGGGCAGAACTTCCGGAGAGACCAGACCGATGCTGTCGAGGACAGGCAGGCGCGAGTAGTAGCCAATGTAGCCAATCGGTTCGAGCAGTACGCGCTCGTGCGGCTGGGCGTTCTCACGCAGCCAGAGGCCGATGGGGAGGCGCAGCGCGTCGTCCTGCTCCTGTCGCAGAGCGATCTCGCGGACAATAGAGGGCAGGTGCAGCAGACCCAGAACGGCAGTGCAGGCGAGCAGCGCGACTGAGAATAGGAAAAATCGGAGGGAAGACGCAAAGGTGGGCCTGGAATGCAGCAGTCGAGCAGACAGCGTGTCCGCCCCCAGCGCTGCCAGCGCCATGACGAGCGGCCAGGGCGGCAGGAAATACCAGCCGAACGCCGGCACGCGGGATGTCAGCATCGCCCCGTAGTAGAGCAGCATCCAGCCCACCGGGAGCGCCAGCAGGCCCAGAGCCGAAGAGGAGGGGCACGGCGCGTTTTTCCCGTCTTTCCGCTGTAGGATGCCGCTCCGTACCGCAGCGAGAATCGTGCCCATTCCCAGCAGTGCCAGCAGTGAGAGCGCCTTCTGGAAGCCGCCCTGTACAAACTGGCTGGAGAAGATTTCGCGGTTAACGGCGATTGGGGGAAAGGAGGTCAGGGAGACGCGCCCGCCCTGGCCGTAGGCGGTCATCTTGGCAATGAGGGAGACCGGGATAGGAGAGCCGAAATAGAGGGATGCGAAGAGCGTCCAGGGGAGGACGATAAGCAGCGCGCACAGCAGATCCTGCCACGACAACCGCCTCAGCCGCACCGCCATACCGGCGGCGAGTATTCCGAACAGCAGCAGGCCATCGATACGCAGCAGATAGAGCACAGCTCCCAGCACATAGAGGAGGCGGGAGTTCCCTGCCACATAGGCGGTGATCATACCCAGGCCGACACAGGTCACCAGCCCGGTCTCCATGCCGCCGATACTGATGCTGATCGGCGTCGAGGTCAGGGCGTAGAGCAGGGCGGCGAACAGTCCGGCCTGGGGCCTTCCGATCTCCGGGCGTGCCAGAAGCCGTGCCAGCAGGACACAGGTTCCTCCGTCCGCCAGAATGTCGATGGCTTTACCCCACGCGAGGGCGTCGAGGTGCAGGCAGGCGAAGAAAGCGAGAAGCAGTGTGTAGAGAGGTGTCGTGCTGCCGAACACACGCTCTCCAAGGTTGAAAACGAAGCCATGTCCAGCGGCGATATGCTCGGCGTAGCGCAGGGTGATCAGCGCATCTTCCCCGGTGGAGTGCGTGCGCCAGGCGACCGCCAAACGCACGACGACCGCCAGCACACCGATACTCGGAGCGAGCAGGTGTGACAGGCGGATCGTGCGGTCGGAGGGTGCGAGGCCGGTATTCACCGTGGCAGAACCCCGTGCGTCTCTATCGGTCTCGGCGCGGTTTGAAAGTTGCCTGCATGGCGCGCACTTCGCGGATGCGGCGGTCGCGGCGGCTCTCTTTGGTGCGGCGCGGGCGGTCGCCCTCCAGCCCTGTCTCTTTGTCGGCAATCGGATGCGTCCCGGATCGGACCTGGCGGGCTTCGCGCTCGGCACGGAGCGGGCGGTTGCGCGCTTCGATGATTTGACCGTTGGCAATGGCCTGCTCACGCTCCGCCTTTTTGCGGGCGACACTGGCGTCCGTGATCATGGTGCCGAACACGACATCCGCGAGTGGGAACAGCACACAGAAGTTCTTCTGGAAATACTTGTGGTGCAGATGGTGATGCCTGCGCAGGAACTGGAACCAGCGGAACTTCTCGATGTAATGGCCGCGGGGCACATGCATGTTCCAGTGGGTATACTCGTAGACAACGAAATAGACGATGGTCGATACGAAAGCGCCGAGGAACGTGTGATGGATAAAATGTTCCACCAGCAGCATGATCGGAACGTGCATCAGGACGATTACGGGCAGCGCATAGGGCTTGAGCAGAATGTGCGAGGGATGCTCGTCTTCCGGGACGAAATAGCTGTCGTCGCCCTTATACAGTCCGTGATGGACAATGGTATGACCCCGAAATGCTTCCTTGGGGGTGCGCGGCACATGCATCCAGCACTTATGAAAATACCACTCGTAGAAACTGCCGTAGATAACCCAGCAGAGACCCGAGAGGATCTGCGGAAGGAGCGATGACACAGTCACGATATTGATTTTCTCACTTTCCAACGAGGATGGACGATCGGGAACAACCGCACCTAGGCCGTCTCTTTCTATCCGAACCCAGTGATGAAATTGTACCACAATCCTCCCCTGGTTGC
>JAYTGR010000571.1:0-1485 GCA_043733205.1 Chthonomonadaceae bacterium | reverse complement strand
AGCTCCAATCGATCAGGCTCTGCAGAGTCTTATGCCGGTTCGGCGCGGTGCGGCTGCCGCCCTTGAGCAGCTGGAACAGCCGCGTATCGATCTCCTCTGCGGTAAGCATATTCACCTTGGAGGCAGCCAGCTCGATCGCGAGCGGCAGGCCATCCAGGCGCTTACAGATGTTGAGAATAAAGGCCGCGTTCTGTTCTGTGAGGATGAAGTCGGGTCGAACTGCCTGGGCCCGTTCCACCCAGAGCTGAATCGCATCGAAGTGCGTGAGCGCTTCAAGCGGCGGCATCCTGCGGCTGTCGGGCAGAGGCAGAGAGGAGATTGGCCACTGCGTCTCTCCGGTGATCTGCAGAGGCTCGCGGCTGGTGACCAGGATACGCAGTTCCGGAGCAGCGCTGAGAAGGGACTGCACCAGCTCCGCGCAGGCGTCCACCAGATGTTCGCAGTTGTCCCATACCAGCAGCATCTGTTTCGTCCGAAGCGTCTCGGCCAGGGTCTGGCGCAGCGGAGCATGAGGGACTTCGCGTATCCCCAGCACGTTGGCGACCGCCTGGGGGGCCAGTCTGCCGTCCTCCCGCGCCAGCGGCGCCATCTCCACCAGCCAGACCCCGTCCCGATACTCGTGCAGCGCTTCGGCTGCGACCTGAAGCGCCAGACGCGTTTTGCCGATGCCCCCTGGACCTGTGAGAGTGAGAAGACGCGTCGAGGGCAGCCGCTGCCGAATCCCGGAGATCGCCTCTTCCCGGCCGATGAAGGTCGTCATGTGTACAGGCAGGTTGTGGCCTCCGTCCCGCAGGGAGCGCAGCGGCGGAAATTCGGCGGGGAGATCCGGGTGAACGAACTGCCAGACATGCTCGGGCTGCTGCAGATCCTTGAGTCGGTGATACCCCATATCCCGCAGTGTTCCCCCCGGAGGCAGCGTGTCGGCGACATGGGCCTGCACGCTTGCAGACAGAAGGATCTGTCCGCCGTGAGCGACCGCCAGCAGACGGGCCACGCGGTTCAGGGGAGAACCGAAGTAGTCGTTATCGCGCTGTTCGGCCACACCGGAATGCAGTGCGATCCGTACACGCAGCGCGAGGTCGGGTTCGTCCTCGATTCGGAGGTCAAGCAGCTGACGCTGCATCTGAACGCCTGCCTGAAGCGCAGAGGAGGAGTCGGCAAAGACCGCGCAGAAGGCGTCCCCGATCGTTTTGAAGACGACGCCCTTATGCGAGCCGATCGTCTCGTGCAGCAGGGTATCGTGACGTGCGAGCAGCAGTCCCATCGCCCTGGGGTGCCGATCCCAGAGACGTGTGCTCTCCTCGATATCCGTAAAGAGAAAGGTCACCGCTCCGGAAGGCAGGGGCTGTTCGGAAGCAGAGGATAACGACGGCATAAGAATGCTCCCGGCATACGACATAGTTCCAGATCAATATAACCCTTCCGGCAGGCCGAGCAGTTCACGAGTCTCCTGATCGGGATTGTCGTACAGTGGGGCCATCAGCC
>JAYTGR010000570.1:0-4520 GCA_043733205.1 Chthonomonadaceae bacterium | reverse complement strand
GGTGGTGATCAGACATAAATACAGCCAATAAGGTTCCGTATATGTCTTACTGACCGTTATACGCGGTCTAAGTATACACAGGATGACAGGAATATTGACGGGAGATTACAATACGCAGAAGAAGTTCGACAGGGTGACAGGAGGGTACGCGAAAATTTCGGCGTATCAGGAAATCAGTTCCTGCGGTGAAGCACTGACAGCATCGGCCTCCGGGCGAATGGTCGTACCGGGAGTGAGTTTATAGCCGAATCCACGTACAGTCAGTAACATCACGGGATGATCGGGATCGAATTCGATCTTCATCCGCAGGCGGCGCACATAGACGGCAAGGGTCTTCACGCCCATTTCGGCATCGAATCCCCACACATTCTCGAAAATCCAGTCGCTCGCCAGCGCTTTTTCACGATGCCGCGCCAGGAGATGCAGCAGCTCGAACTCACGTTCGGTCAAATGAACCGGAACGCCGCTGCGGAAAGCGTCTCGGCTGTCGGAATCGATGATAAGCTCTCCCAGAACGATCTGGTTCGGTTTGCCCTCCACCATACTGTATTCGCCGGACCGGCGCAGGTGAGCCCGAACTCGCGCGACAAGTTCGCGTGGGGCAAAGGGTTTGGTGAGATAGTCGTCGGCCCCGACCTCCAGGCCGATCACCTTGTCGCCGCCATCATCGCGGGCTGTCAGGAAAAGGATCGGCATGTGGTGCCGGGAGCGTATCTGACGACAGAACGTAAACCCGTCCTGATCCGGCAGGTTGACATCGAGAACGATCATGTCGAACGGATTTCCGTTCAGGTGACGTCTGGCTTCGTCCGCAGTTCCGGCTGTCAGGCAGAAATAGCCTTCGGCAGTCAGCAGTTTCTCCACAGCGCGCAGCAAAAAACGATCATCGTCCACTAACAACAGACGCGGCATAGGTTACGATCCTCCCTTACCAGGCAGACACCCCTTTACAGCCGATTGTTCCCTCGCTATTAGGGATGACAGCGAATTTACTCCGCAGGTGCAAAGAAGCGCACATGGCAACGATACTATTGGTTTACGCGGATACGGCCCATTTTGTCGCAGGATACCCGCCAGGCGCCAGTAATTTTGCGGCAGGTTCTGCAGCAGGGTACGGAGCGGCAGTTGACTTTCGGCACAGGGAAGTGTATTATTACAGCACTTATGAACGCTCTGACTTCCGACTCCTCCGAACCGATGGCAGGGCGCCCGCCCGGCCCGCCTGCGCCTCAGTTTCATATACCCAATTTCGAGGGGCCGCTCGATCTGCTTCTGCATCTCATCCGCGCCCATGAGGTCGAGATCTCCGATATCCCCATTGCGCAAATCACCCAGCAATATCTTGCCTATATGGAGATGTGGGAGGCGCTCGACCTGGCTATCGCGGGCGAGTATGTCGTCATTGCCGCCACGCTCATCGAGATCAAATCGCGCATGCTCCTGCCGCCGGCGCCGGCAGGTGCCGGGGAAGAGGGAGAAGAGGACGATCCCCGCGCGGAACTCGTCGCGCGCCTGCGCGAATACCAGACCTATCAGGGGACGGTCGAAACGCTGCGAACCTGGGAGGAGCTGCGCCGCCAGCTGTTTTTCCGGGGCGCGCTGGAGAATGCCGACGACTATATCCTGCCTGTGCCTGCCGGAGAAGCCAGTGTGCAGCAGCTGTTTCAGGCGCTGAATCGCCTGCTTGCCGAAGCCGGCATCGACGAAAAGCCCGTGACGTCCGTGACGCCACGCCGCCGTCTGAGCCTGCGCATGAAGATGGCGGAGATCGTTCGCAAACTGACAGCGGCAGGCCCGGAGGGCATGGGCTTCGAAGCGCTGTTCGTGCTGCCCTGTCCCCGCTACGATATCATTCTGACATTTCTGGCTCTCCTTGAGCTGATGCGTATTCAGAGAGTCTGCGCGGACCAGGCCAGGATGCTGGAGCCGATCCTGGTCACCCTGATCCCCGAGCCACAGGAGGGCAGCCCACGATGACGGAAGCCGCACTGGAGTGTCTGCTGTTCATTGCCGGAGAGCCGGTCCCGCTGGCAGACCTGGCCCGCGCGCTGCAGAGTGAGGAGACCGATGTCGAGGCTGCCCTGCGCAGTCTACAGGTCGGTCTGACCGAACGCGGCAGCGGGCTCCAGCTGCTGCGCATCGCCGGGGGATGGCAGCTGGCGACCCGGCAGGAGTATGCCGAGGTCATCGGGCGACTGCTGACGCGGGGCGGCAGCAAACTCTCGCGCGCCGCCATGGAGACTCTGGCGATCGTCGCCTATCGTCAGCCGATCACTGCCCCAGAGATGGAAGCCGTGCGCGGCGTTTCGGTCGGAAGCGTCTTAAAAACGCTGCTGGAACGCAGACTGATCGCAGAAGCAGGGCGTAAGGCCACCCTCGGCCGGCCGATGCAGTATATTACGACGTCCGATTTTCTGCACTACTTCGGCATCGCCGAACTGGCGCAGCTTCCGGCGCTGGAGGCCGACGCGGTCCCGCCTGCGCCGGTTTCTGCCGAATCCGTCACCGATGGCCGGCCTCTTCCCGAACCGCCGCCTGCATAAAGAAAGTGAGAGCGCACGATGCGGAACGGCTGTCTGCAGCTGGCACCCGCGTAAAGTCAGCGCTCTTCAGGCTGGTTCGGACACTTAGGAGACTGTTTTTTGCGTATGAGAGACAGGCTTCCTCACTCCCCCGCCCGCAAAGCAGGCAGGGATTCCGTCCTGTGGACAACAATAGTAAAGTGCAGACAGGCACTTTTCAAAGGAGATAGCACCCGAATTGAATTTAACTTATGCTTTCCGCCGATCGGCGCGCCCCGCTCTCTGCGCCCTGACCCTCGCCATCATGACACTTCCGGGCTGCCAGGGCCGCAAAGTCGTCGCCCGGGTCAACAGTGAGACCATCAATGAAGATGATTTTACCAGCCGTGCCCTGCATGTCACCAACATCAATCCGCAGAGCGGAATGGATGCGGGCGGAATGACGCTGGTAAACATGGTCAAAGAGAGTCTCGTGCTGCAGCTGGCGAAATCGAAGGGAATCACCATCACGGACGATCAGGTAGGCCAGTACGCCGCCATCATGGAAAAACTCAATCCTCAGCTTGCAGAAGGGGTGCGCACCGGCAAGATCACGAAGGAAGAGCTGACCCGAGAGTATCGGCTGGAGATGATGCTGTTCGCCTTAGGCACAGACAATGCGAAAGTGGATGCGAAAGAACTGCAGGCTGCCTACGATCAGCACAAAGCGGAACTGACCATTCCGGGAATGTACAAGATACGCCCGATGGCCCTGCCCGACATGGCGAAGGCCGAGCTGGCTCTGGCCGAGCTGAAGAAGTCCGGCGACTTCCAGAAGGCAGGAGCAGCGGCAGGGCTGCCGCCCCAGTCTGTGGCCGCCATGGGAAAAGAGACGCCTATTCCGGCGAGTTCAGCCCCGCCCGCCCTGAAAGCCGCGCTCGATTCGCTCAAGCCTACCGACTTTATGGCCGCACCGATCCCCTTGCAGAACAGTGCGACCGCGCCGCCGATCTACGTCATCGCACAGCTGACCGACAAGACGGTCGATCATGTCCTGACGCTGGAAGAAAGCCGGGCACGCGTCGAGCGGCTTGCCCTGACGGACAAGTTTCCGCAGTGGGGGCCGCATGCCGACAGCATAATGAGCGATTTCATCACGCAGTCGAAGGACAATATTCAGATCAATATTGAAGGCTATAAGTCGCTGAAAGAGCAGTTCATTCTGCCGAAACCGAAAGCGCCGATGCCCCTGCCGTCTCCGGCATCGGGCGCTCCTATGGGTGGAGCGGGCGCGGCACCTTCCTCTGGCTCCTCTGCGCCTGCTCCCGGCGGTAAGATGTAGTGGGATGCGGCTTGGTCACACTAATCGGGTTAGGACCTGGGGATGTCGAGGGTCTTTCCCGGGGCGCGGAACAGGCGCTCCGGGAAGGCTCAGGACAGCAGCAGGCGGGAACAGGCCGGCTTGTACTGCGCACAGGCCGGCATCCCGTGGTCGATACGCTCCGGGAGTGGGGTCTGGTTTTCGAGACGTTCGATACGCTCTACGAGGCCGCTTCCGATTTCCAGGCTCTCTATGCCGACATCGCAGCGCAGGTATTGGCGTCGGCCTGCGAGGAGAGCCGGAACATCTTTTACGCCGTTCCGGGGCATCCCCTCGTGGCGGAAGAGACCGTACGGCTGATCCGCGAACGGGCGGCGGCCGAGGGCATCCCCACGCGCCTCGTCACCTCCGGAAGTTTTATCGAGGCGTCGCTGGCAGCGGCAGGAATCTCCCTGGGTGTGGGCGCGGGGATCGCCGTCCGCGATGCGCTCACCCTGCATGAATACGATGCCGTAGACAGGGATGGCACGATGGTCGGGGGCAGACCCGATGTCACGCAGGGCCTCCTGCTGTTTCATATTCATGACCGTCCTTCGGCCTCGCAGGCCAAACTCGCCCTGATGCGCGACTATCCCGACGACTGGGAAGTCGCCGTCATTCGCGCCGCCGGAGTGACCGGGCAGGAATCCGTCCTGCGC